>CAIRTT010000332.1 GCA_903881535.1 uncultured Armatimonadota bacterium | reverse complement strand
GGATGACGATAGCACGGATGGCTCCGGCTATAATGATGAACTTGACTTTGGGAGATTAGCTTGTCCAACCAACCCACGACTGTTGACCAGGAGCTGGAAACGCTCATCCGTGCCCGATATCCGATTGTGTATGTCGTGTCTTGGGAGGAGCGTCGTGTTGAAGAGGCACTCCGCGAAATCTGCCAGAGACGTGGGAAGAAGCTCGTTCAATGGACGATCACCAGCGGCCTCGGTGGCAACATCGGGGCGCGAGACCCTATCGCTGCGCTGGATCAAGTCCTCTCCGCACCCGATCAAAGCGTCTTTCTCCTGAAGGACTTTCATCCGTTTATGACCGACCACGTCGTCATCCGGAAGCTGAGAGACCTTGTTTACGCTCTGAAGACCAGCTATAAGACGCTGATTCTCCTCTCCCCGATGCTCAAACTGCCCGTGGAACTCGAAAAGGAAATCACGGTTGTTGACTACCAGCTACCAACCGTGACGGATCTTGACCGACTCCTCGAAGGCATCATCCAAAGTGTCCGTGGGAATTCCCAAGTGGATGTTCGCCTTACAAACGACCAACGGGAGCAAGTCCTGAAGGCCGCGAGTGGGCTGACCAGCAATGAAGCTGAAAATGTCTTTGCAAAGTCTCTGGTTGAGAAGCGCTGTTTTGACATCGATATCATTCTCGGCGAAAAAGAACAAATCATCCGGAAATCCGGCATCCTCGAATACTACAGGGCATCGGAAGCGTTCAACGATGTTGGAGGCATGGACCTCCTAAAGGACTGGATGAACCAGAGGACGGCAAGCTTTAGTGGTAAAGCCAAGGCTTATGGGCTTCCTGAGCCGAAGGGAATTCTCCTTCTTGGCGTTCAGGGCTGCGGTAAGTCCCTGACCGCAAAAGCCATCGCAAGTCTCTGGCGGTTGCCACTCCTCCGCCTCGATGTCGGACGCATCTTCGCCGGTATCGTAGGTTCATCAGAAGAGAATATGCGTAAGGCGATCGCCACAGCAGAGTCTGTCGCGCCATGTCTCCTTTGGATAGATGAACTCGAAAAGGGCTTTAGCGGGACGCAGAGCTCTGGGATATCCGATGGCGGTACAACTAGCCGTGTCTTTGGCACTTTTCTCTCTTGGATGCAGGATAAAAAGGCTCCGGTTTTTGTGATTGCGACATCCAATGATGTCTCCGCGCTGCCTCCTGAATTGATGCGCAAAGGCCGCTTTGATGAAATCTTCTTTGTCGATCTCCCTGCGCTACCTGAGCGCAAAGAAATCTTCACAATTCACCTCCGGAAACGTGGCCGGGAAGTCTCGAACCACGATGTTGATATCTTGGCGCGTAAAGCAATCGGCTTTTCTGGCGCTGAAATTGAGCAAGTTGTCGTTTCTGCGATGTACACATCGTTCCACGATGGAGCCCGTGTCCTCACAGACAGCGACATGCTTGAAGTCATCAAGGTCTCGGTACCTCTTTCCCGCACAATGCGTGAGGGGATTGCAGAGCTGAGATACTGGGCAACCGATCGTGCACGACCCGTCGCAAGCGGTGAAGCCGAAGATTTGGATATGGACTATACCGATGATGACACTGCCTGAACTGATTCGCGATCTTGAGCAAACTGTGGGTGGCGATGCCATCCTTTGTGTGCATGCCGTCAACCTGACGACGGGAGATAGCTTTTCGCACAACGAGTGGCGCGTCATTCCAACCGCATCCACAATCAAAATGGCGATTGTAGACATGGTCGCCCGGCTTGTTGCCGCTGGTGGTCTCTCTTGGGATGACCACTGCAAAATTACAAATAATGACATTGTGGGTGGATCAGGTGTCTTGCGATATATGACGAGTGTCCGTGACCTTTCGCTCGCCGATGCGGCGACAATTGCCATCACCGTCTCAGACAACATTGCGAGCAATCTCTGTCTGGATGCACTTGGCGGGGCAGCGGTGGCAACCGCGATGCTGCGTCGGACCTGGGATATCGAATCGACGATCATCAACCGGCCGATCACCATGACTCCTGCACCAGATGACGACGAGCATACTGCGCAATCCACTGCATTTGATTTGGTGACCATCGCATCGCACCTGACAGCGGACACGCTGGAGCGCATGGAAAAGTGCATCGATGGTCGGATGCTCACTAAATGGCTTCCTTTAAGCTGGGCCATTGAGCCTCCCAAGTCTGTTTGCAAGGTCGCACACAAACCAGGTTGGATTGAGTCCTTGCGTGGGGATGTCGGAGTTATCAATGTTGATGGAAACCGTGTCGTGATGGCAGTTGCAATCGACAATGTTCCGCCTGGACACATGCACCAAGGAAACGATGCAGATGCAGCCGTTGCAACAATCAGCGCCAAAGTTTTAGAGGCACTCGTCCCGGGCTTCAAAAGCCTCCTGAAAGACTAACACCATGTCCTTTATTGAATCCCTCAATCGCTACATCGATGACAACCAGGAAACGGCCATCACATCACTGCAAGCCTGTCTGCGTATTCCATCGGTTAAAGACGAAGCAACCGTCGCCCCTGGCGCACCGTTTGGACAAGCATGTGCTGATGCCCTTGTCTACACCTTAGACATGTGCGCAGCGGCAGGGATGCACACAGTCAACCTTGATGGCTATGTGGGCTACGCCGAGTTTGGCCCGGAGGATGCGGCGGAGCATATTGCGCTCCTCGGCCACTTGGATGTCGTGCCGCCCGGGGATGGTTGGACAGATGGTCCTTGGGATGCAGTGGTTCGTGATGGCCGTATTTGGAGCCGTGGTGCGCAGGATGATAAGGGCCCGACATTTGCTGGCGTTCACGGTGCAATCGCATTGTTGCAAAGTGGTGCCGAGCTGCGCCATCGGGTAAGGCTGATCTTTGGGTGTGATGAAGAGTCTTCCTGGCAATGTATGGAACATTACTTTGGCGCTGCGGGACAACCGATGCCAAAGCTTGCGTTCACTCCGGATGCCGGCTTCCCGCTTTACCACGCTGAAAAGGGAAGTTATACCGCTACCATCACGCGAACTCTTGGAAGCGAGTCGCACCAAATCAACACATTTACGTCCGGTCTCCGACCCAACATGGTTCCAGACAAGGCAATCGTCACTATCGGGGATGCAGCGCTGATGAGCCGCTTGCGTTCCGAACTGCCAGATGCGTTTGAAACAAGCGATGGTGGACTTCAGGTGACTGGCGTGTCAGCTCATGGCGGTGCACCGCATGGCGGCGTCAATGCGGCGATGCTCATGGCGCGTGGCTTGCAAGAGGCCACTGGCGATAACGCTTGGAAGGCCTTGGTTGCCCTCTGTGACTGTGATGGCAAAGGTGCTGGCATTGAAGGCCAAGATGACCTGACGGGCCCATTGACACTGAATGTTGGAGTCGTGAACATTGTAGACGGTCTACTTGAGGTCGTCATCAATGTTCGTTACCCAGCCACATGGGATGATTCTGTGCTGCAGCGCAGCTGGGATAACCTCAATGACCGTGGGTGGACGCTGGTTGAATTTGACCACACCGCTCCATTACATGTGCCAATCGATCAGGAACCCGTCAAGACATTGCTAAGCGTCTATCGTGACCACACAGGCGATATGTCGGCTCCTAAAACCATGGGAGGACGGACATACGCGACCAGTGTTCAGCCTGTCGGCGTTGCATTTGGCGCGGCGATGGCTGGCGACCCGGAAGTTGCACATCGCCCTGATGAGAATATCTCTGTAGAACGCTACTTGCAGTGCATCCGCATTTACGGTGATGCGCTCTATCGTCTTGCCAACATCTAAACAGCGCGGCATTATCGCTCGATAGCCCCTGAATCATCTGCGGAATCGTAAAGACAAAGGGGTGTGGGGCAGTTTGTACACACTGCTTCTGCTATGTCTTTGATCAAAGCGTTCTAATGCGCTAATCGCATGAACAGTTAGGCTGTTACGCGGATTATGCTGTGTATCTGTTTATATTCACCACCCATTATGCTGTTGACCTATGTGTGAATCTTGTCTCCAGTGGGTAAACATTTAGCGTGAGCGATTTTGATACTAATCATGTGTGGCGTAAGCTGTGTGCCGGTCAGGCTAAAATCTCCCGTGCAATCGATGAGTCTTTACGCAGGTCCGGTTGTGTGCCCCTCGAATGGGTTGGAATTCTCTTTGATATCCAGTGGTATGGAAATGGACGAATCCGCCTTGGCGAGCTTGCTGAACGTTCATCCCTAAGCCGGAGTGGAATCACTCGGCTTATTGACAGGATGGTCGACGGTGGAGTTATTTCCCGTGAAGCCTGCGAGCATGATGGTCGTGGAACCTACGCTGTTATCTCAGAGCTTGGGAAAACCAAGCTGACTGCCGCATTGCAAGTTCAGGAGCGGGTCCTGCAAGCCGCGTTCTATCGACGATTTACGAATGGTGATATGGAAGCGTTCGTTCGTATTGCGGGGGCACTCGAAGGCGCTGATTAGTAGATTATAAAAATAGAAAAGGGCCCATTGTTCCAGTAGAACGATGGGCCCTGATTTTTTACTGGTTTTGTTACGATGTAACCATTGGACGCGCAAGTACATCAATGACTGCCGTTACGACAGCATCTGAGTTCATGCCACACAGCTCTTGGAGCTTTGGGATGGTGCCATGCTCAACATAGTGGTCCGGCAGACCAATGCGCTTAACTGCAATGTTTTGTTTACCCAAATCATGCAGAGCTTCCATCACAGCCGAACCAAAACCACCCGTGATCACGCCATCTTCCAGTGTGACAATCATGGTTGCTGTCTCGGAAACGCGCTTGAGCATCTCGATGTCAAGCGGCTTGATCCACCTGACATTAACCACCGTACAGTCAATCTTGTGAACGTCACGAAGTTTACGCGCTGCCTCAAGTGCCTGGTTGACCATTGGTCCAACCGCTAGCAACGCAACATCACCACCGGACATCAGTGTCTGAGACAAGCCATGGCGTATCGGTTGCGGCTTTGGCTCAAGCAGAACAGTACTACCGCGTGGATAGCGGATAGCAATCGGGCCCTGATGTTCCGTCAACGCATAGCGAACCATTTCCCGGAGCTCTGCTGTGTCACAGGGAGCCAAGAAGGCCATTCCAGGAATACTGCGCATGTACGCAATATCCATCGCTCCGTGATGCGTCGCACCATCATCGCCGACAAGTCCCGCCCTGTCAATACAGAAGACCACAGGGAGGTCTTGCAAGCACACATCATGGATGATCTGGTCGTATGCACGCTGTAGAAACGTGGAGTAAATCGCACAGACTGGCCGGAAGCCTCCAGCCGCAAGTCCAGCGGCAAATGTCACCGCATGCTGCTCTGCAATCCCAACGTCGAAGAAGCGCTCAGGAAACTTTTCTGCAAACTTTGCGAGTCCTGTACCATCTGGCATCGCGGCGGTGATCCCCACGACCTCTGGATGATTCACTGCGACCTCATTAAGGCTTTCAACAAAGGCCTGGGTATAGGAGACCCCGGATGCCTTTTTCTCCAGATTGCCATCTTCAACGTTAAACGCGCTCACTGCGTGCCATGTACGCTGATCGCCTTCCGCCGGTACGTATCCTTTACCCTTGGTCGTGTTTACATGTAAGAGGACTGGACCCTTTAGGCGCTTGACTTCCTCAAAGATTTCCGTCAGAAACCCAATGTCGTGGCCATCGAGTGGGCCGATGTATTGAAAACCTAGCTCCTCGAAGAAGAGTCCTGTGTTGGCAGGGGCAACCAGATGCGTCGCCGCATGGCGGGCGCCACTTGCGGCCTTGTAGAGCAAGCCTTCCTTCG
>CAIRTT010000331.1 GCA_903881535.1 uncultured Armatimonadota bacterium | reverse complement strand
GCGCCGGGCAAGGCAGATACCCACAAACGGCCCGCTGGACATGAAGCAGGCAAAGCATTTTCGGTGGATGCACTGAAGCGCACGTGGAAGCGTATCCCGATGGTTATGCTCCTCGGCTTTGTGATCTTCCTGGCGGTGGGTTTGATTGGTCCGTATGTCAAGACGTACTTCATCAACCGCTTTGGTTTGTCAGAGTCGACATTTGGCAAGGTGTTGCTGATTCCAGCGATGTGTATTGGTGCGGTGAGTATTCCAATTGGTCACCTCACGGATCGCTGGGGTAAGACGACGAGTATCCAGCTCGGGATGTTGCTCTGTACAGCCAGTCTCTGGTTGATTTTTTACGTCCAGAGTCAGCTGTTGGTGGTGGCGCTTGGAGCACTGCTGGGCATCGGATTTGTGATGGCCTTTCCTGCATACATGGCCTATCTCTCCGATTTGGCGGATGACCATGAGCGTGGCGGTTTGATTGGTTCTGTTCGACTCGTGCAAGGCATTGGGGCCTTTCTTGGTGCGGGCGGGGCGAGTCTGTTGCATGGCCTTAGCGGTGGAAGCCAGGTGGTTTTCTACGTTTCTGGCACATTGCTCGCGATTGGTACGATAATCAGTCGGTTGACGCTGCGCGAAGTCAAGCGCGCGTAGCGTTTGGGAGAAAATTCATGAAGATTGCAAAGGGAGCCATCGTGCTCTTTACCGGTGATTCGATTACGGATGCTGGGCGTGCACGCCCAGTTGGTAAGGGTGCTGGTCTTGGCAGTGGCTATGTTGCCGTTGTTCAAGAGCGCCTCAAGGAAAACGTCGTGTTGAACACGGGAATCTCGGGTCACACGGTGCGTGATCTTGCAGCCCGCTGGGACAATGATGTGATTAATCTCAAGCCAGATTGGCTGTCGATTATGATTGGCACCAATGATGTTTGGCGTCAGTTTGACAAGCGCGGCGTTGGCGTTTTGCCAGCAGATTACAAGGCTACGTACCGTGCGCTTTTGACGCGTGTTCGTCCTAACCTCAAGGGTGGTCTGGTTCTGATGACACCATTTTTGGTTGAGGCGAATGAGGCGGAACCGATGCGTGCGCGTATGGATGAGTATCGTCAGATTGTGATTGAGCTGGCGGGCGAATTTGGTGCGTATTTGGTGGATACACAGGCGATGTATAACTACCATATGTTGCTTGGTGCGACGGTCAAGGATATTGCAGGCGACCGTGTTCACCCAAGCCCAAACGGCCACAAAATCATGGCTGAGACCTGGCTGTCGACGGTTTCGTAAAAGCGGCTCTTAGGAAGAGAAAAGCCTCCCGGGGGAACCAGGGAGGCTTGTTTGTATCATTCAACCCTCGAGCTATTCGGTAGGCGTTTGCGGGATTTTGAAATCACCAAACATCTTGTAAAGCCAAATCCCAGTCCCACCGAAAAAGCCAACGAGCAACACCCAGACACCATTGCTTAGGTGTTTGTCGGGTGTGAGGTTTGCCATGATGCTGAGTTGATGGATGCCAATCATGAACGCATTCATCATGATGGTAAAGGCATTCATTTGCTGCGTAATGGTGGTGATCGTCGCTTCGCGGCGCTCCGGGGCCAGCCAATACTCCCGATTCGGTAGGTTGATGGCATCGTTTGGCGTGACGCGAATTAACGCACCGATGCCTCCGAACAATGTTGAAAGTCCCACCATCAGCCAAAGATAAAAGCTGACAAAGGCATCCCGGCTCATGTAGCCATTTGGGTTACCAAGGCCATCCCAATGACTTGCGACCCGCTCGGGGAGAACCGTATACGCCCAAATACCGTGTCCAACGGCTATGAGTAATGTGATTCCAATCCACTGACGACTTAATTTCATAGCTAGCTGCTCTCTCACCCAACCCAGGTGAAGATAAACCAATACAACTTGTACATTGTACAGATGTTTCAGAAAAGTGGTGCGTGATTTGTAGAATTTTCGATGCCACCACAGTGGCTTCCGGTATATTGAGTTAACTAAAATCTGGAGGGATGCTGATGCTTCCATCTATGCGTATCTGTTCCGTAATCGTCGTTGTGGCCACATTGGGTGTTTCGCTTGTTGGCTGCGCCAAGCCATCCCCAGTTGGAAAATGGACAGGTACCGTGTCCGGAATGTCCGGATCGACGATTGAATTCACCGCTGATAATAAGGTCAAACAATCCGCAAAATCTCCAATGGGTTCTGTAGATGCAGAAGGCACTTACAAAGTGAATGGCGATAAGCTTGACATCGCGATCACATCCGTAAAATCGGGTGGCAACGACATCATGGGATTGCTTCCTGCCAATGTGAAATCAAATCTGAATCAATCTGTGACCTGGGCGCTCAAAGAAGGCAACTTGGAGCTCATCGGGGCCGGGGGACCAACGACCCTGACGCCAGTAAAGTAAGCCCCTTTGCCGGGGCATCAGCCCTTGAGCAAACGTAGAGCCGCTTCCAGCGGCAGGTCACGCCCGCTGCGCACCGCAGCGGGCGTTTCCCGTACCTGTACATCGATATCAAGACCGCGGCCGTGCAGAGTCACACCCTGCGGCGTCAGCACATCCTGGCCAGAAAACGAAATCCGAACCTCAGGGTGCGCCTGAATATCGGTCACATCCCCGACCGTCCCAGCAGTCCGACTGCCCACGATCAACGCACCGACGGCCTTGAAGAACATCGCCGAAACCTCGCTCTGGCTCTGCGTACGTTCATCCACAAGCACAACAACCTTACGGCGGCGTGCTCCCTTTGCTGGTTCGATGACCAGCTCACGGCGGCGTTGCTGTGTCTCTTGCGACGCACCGACATCGGCGCAGTCCACACGCGTCACACAAACCCCAGCCACGGTGCGCTTTGTCGCAAGCTGCGGGGCCAAATCCCACGCGACCATATTTCCCTGGCCACGGGCATCTATAATCCACTTCTCAGCGTTCCCCACAACCGCTAGCGCTTTCCCAAGTCCGCTTGGCGTCAGGCTGTCAAGATCCAAATAGCCAACACTTCCAGCCAGCATCCGCGCAGGCGGTGTCAAGCGCTCATGTATCCTGCCATCCGATGCAACCGTCATCACCCGCAGAAGCTCAATCACCTTTCGCTTGCCACCCCGGTTGATTCCGATGCGAATCAGACCACCGGATGGCCCAGCCAAAATGCGATTACAGACATAGAGCGTATGTGCCCATTGCGTTGAATACGACAGCTCGGCTGCCAGCGGTTTTGCAACCTTTGACCAAGGCTCACCGTTTATCGTCTCGATAACATCCCCTAGTTCAAGACCGGCCTCCAAAGGCGGAATCCCGTAGCGCTGCACGATCGTTAATTGACCATCGAGGACCCGCAGCCGAACCGGCGCCGGCACAATCCCAGCATCTGACATCGGACGATACAAAACCTGCGCATGTCCATCCGCGAGCGCTACTGCGACATGCTTTAGGGCCGTCGTAAGACGCATCGCATCGGTGTCACGTCCATCGGATGAAAGTGAGACCACCTTCCATGGCTTGGAAAGGTGTGGATGCATCCCGGCAACCACGATTTGTGCACGAAGCAGCTGTACGCTTACACCGGCGGTGTCTGGAAGCTGCGGAATATTAGGGGCTCCCGGGAGGCGAACAGCAACCACCGCAGAACGCTCGCTAACATCTGATAGGCGCTTGGAAACAGCCGTATACGTCGTGCCGGCAGGAATCAGAATTGGTTGCGCGAGTGCAAGAGGTGATACCGCCGTGCGGATGCGATAGCTCTCTCCACCGACTTTGACAACTGTGTACGGTAGTCCAAAAATGTCAGTTGAAGGTGGCCGGCGGACAAAGTCATCAGTAAGAAGGAACAGATTGCCATCCCGTGCCGCCGCCACCAGCGGAAGGAGCTGGGGCGTATTGGCATTCACAATCAACGCGATGGCAACCTTGCCAGCCCCCGGCATCCGGCGCTGCCGCCATTCGCTACGGTAGTCGCCAGAGTCTGGTCGGTCTTCGGATGCAAATCCGATGTGTGCCCGAAACGCAATGTCAGCGCCCGGAGTTATACGGCGCAGGAAATCCAGCATCGGATCGATGTCGCTCTTATGAGGTGCGCGCTCAAAGCGCAAGTCAAGAATCAGCCGTCGGGCCGCAATAATTTCCCGCACGTGATCAGGGAGCGCAGCAAGAAAAAGGCGGTCACGGAAACGGGATGGATCAGTTACTTTGATGACTGACGTGCCATCGGTGAGTGTCTCGCTCGACCACCCCGTTGGAAGAATGTCTTTCTCTCCAACGATGCGTGCGGCAGGCGGCTCCAGATAGGATTGCGGGTCCCCGAGGGCATTCAAGACGGCGAGAGGGTTATCTCCCGCCGCGGCACGCAGAACGGCCTCAAGCTTCTGGGCATCGACAGTTTCTGGATGCCAGCGTACAAGTCTCTCGAGAAGTGGAAACACATTCATTTCGGACTCACTGACTTACGCTTCGAGCAGCTCCGCAAGCGCCGCGGCTTCGAGGGCGCCAGTGAGCTCATGACCAGCATCCGGGATGACCTTGATGTCGAATTTGACATCTGGGGATGTCTCATGAATCAACCCTTGCAGTCGTTCAATGGTAAAGAGCGGGCAGACTTTGTCTTTTTCACCGTGGATGAAGGTGATCGGGACGCGTCGAATGGACTCGGTTCCGGCAAACGGATCGATGTCTTTCCAGTGGCCATGGTCCTTTTCGGTAAAGGTGCTGCCTTTCGGGATGGACTCGACGCCGATCGGGCTGCCAACGGAAATAACGCGCTTTACTTCAAGGTTGCGAAGTGCCATGTGATACGCGATGCGTCCGCCGAGGCTGTGTCCAAGCGCGGTGACAGGCTTTGTGACACCGATGGCATTGAGGGTTTCGGGAAGCTCTGCAAGCAATGTGTTGCAGACGGTTGCAGAGACCTTCATGAAGTGGGGATGCGGTGGATAGAGCATGATCGAGCCATGGGGCTCACTTCGACGCTCACCGTGGAACGGGAGGTCGACTGCAACAACGGCTTTACCAGCATTTACACACGCCAGCGCCAGCGGCAAAAAACGTTCCTTGCTCCCGGCCATCCCGTGGATCATCAGCACAACATCCTCAGCCGTACGGACATCCCCAAATGTCACCACCGTCTGCCCTTGCGGGCCGGTCCAGCGAACAATGGATGCCGTTACGGCAGGTGTTCCGAGCCAGCCGGTGGTTGCTGACATTTAGAAACCATCCCAGAGATAAACGGCGTGTGGTGGGAAGATGGCATCGATGGCGGCATTGACAGCTGGATTTGCTTGTGCGAGCTTGCCGGCCGCCTGAAGCGGGATTCGGGATGGTTCACCAAAGGCAAGCTGTGAAAAGGTTGTGATGTCCAAGTCGATGTCGGTTTCGATGGCTCCATCAGCTTTGGCCGCACGCACACCAGTATGGGTACGTGTCAGCGTCCACGTCCCGTCATTCCAGGGGCAGTGTGGGTCATGCAAATGCACTGTGAGATCGTGTTCTTCCGTGGCTGGTGGAAGGGTGATGCCGGCGGCCCACTGCGCGATGCTGACGATGCGTCCCTGGTAGACGGGCTCGAGGGCGATCTTCGTTGCATGTGAGCAGTTGAGCGAGAGCGTTGGGAAGTCTGCGGGAACCTGGAGCTGCACGGTGTCGTGTTGCACACCGATATCGCGGATGACATCGAGGAGAGCATGCAATGCCGCAGGGCTTTTTGTCCAGATGCGCGTCACAGTCGGAAGGTCATCAGAGCCGTGTGCCGGGTAGCGGAAGCGTAGTAGGCCACCGATTTCACCACGTTCATCGCGTGCGACATAGACGAAGGATTTCCGGTCGTCGTGCGCCTTGTAGTCATCCGGCCACTTGTGCGTCGATGCGGTAAACGCCGACCGATAGTTTGCTGCAACGCTGTCATAGAACGGCTTGACGGACTCGAGGTTTGCTTCGAGGTCGATTTCGGAGACATCCCAGCCTGCGGGGCTATAGCGCTTGAGTTCGCGTACCGGGAGTTTGATGTTCTGGACATGGCCGACGTGTTCCCAGCCGAACTTGCGGTAGAAGGCGTAGGCGAACGGATAGAGTCCGGAGATGGTTTGTCCCTGCTCTTCCATGAGTGCGAGGGAGCGAATCAGGAGCTGTTGGACGTAGCCGCGTCCGCGGCGTTCATTAGCGCATGCGACGCCTCCGATACCACCGTAGTCCAGCTGTGTACCGTAACCAAAGTGAACACGGTAGGGTTCCACAGTGACGGATGACATGAGTTTGCCATCCTCAAAGATTGCGATGGTGCTCAGTAATCCGACTGGATCAGGAGCATCTTCAGCCAAGGGTGGGCGGATGCCGCCACGTCCGAACGCCATACTCTTCAGGTTTTGGTGCTCGGTGTAGTCTCCACGCTCAAGCATCCGGAATTCAATCGCCATGCATCCAGTCTACAGGCTCAAACGATTGTGATGTGAGACGAACTCCCTCTGGCATTCCTGTCGTTATCGAGGAGGATAACCCGTATCGATTGAACCACCTGAAGGGATATTGGCGATTGCGACCATGTTGGCTAATTTCCAGGATGTGTTGTCACAGCATCATGGGTGGCTGCCGCTTTGGGGAGCAGCCAACCGGGAACAAGTCCACCAAGAATGAGGAAAGAAATAACCGCGGTCATCACCAGACGCTCACGTGGCAACGCATCGGGTACATCGGTCAGA
Source organism: uncultured Armatimonadota bacterium (assembly GCA_903881535.1). Taxonomy (GTDB): domain Bacteria; phylum Armatimonadota; class Armatimonadia; order Armatimonadales; family Armatimonadaceae; genus CAIRTT01. The sequence goes on along the minus strand of CAIRTT010000331.1, from coordinate 10,398 downwards.
TCTTCGGTAACGGGTCCGAGGAACAGTCGTGAGAACATCCGAAAGACAGTGATGGCGTTCATCGCTGTTGCAATCGGCAAGAGAATACCAATGCGCGGATGTGCAGCCAAAGTTCCGTGCATCAGAAGATCTTCGGCACAGAATCCAAGTGTCATCGGTGCTCCAACGAGTGCAAGTCCGGCGATGATAAAGCCTACAGCAAGCCTTGGAAAGCGTGCTGCCAGTCCAGAAGAGTGCTTTAGCGTCAGGGACACGGACATTCTGGATTCAAGTGCTGCCATGATGCCGGCAAGAATCGTGGTCGAAGCAACAACGACCTGCCAAAGCAGGAGCGACCCGGCGATGCCTTCGGATGTCTGGCTGCCTATACCGGCCAGCAAAAATGCAGATTGACTGATCGACAACCAGCCTAATGTCCGCCGAGGGGACAAGTCCCGCATCCCGAGAGCAGCAGCATACACGGCTGTTCCAAGTGCGAGGTCTGTAAGCCATACTGCCGATGTATGCGATGTCCGCAATAAGACAAAGGCTCCAATGTGCGTGTTGATGACCAACATCGCTGTCAGCCAGTGGCCAGCTCCCATTGTCCGCGTAATCCATCCATGTGCAGGAAACAACCCCTTCCTCAGGATGATAGCGGCAAATACCATCCAGATTCCCTTGTCGCCAAGGTTGAGACCAACAGGCAGCAAAACGGATGCAAGGGCAAAGGTGATCCGTGTAACTGGAGAAAGTTCTTGATAAAAGGGCAGCCATGCAATGGCAATACCTAGTGACATCAACCATGGTGAACCGGCCGTATAAGCAAGCTGCGTAGCTGCGATACTTACTAGTGATTTCCACACAAAGCCACTGCGGAGTGCACTGTCCGGTGCCATCAAGAAGGTCACAAACAACAACAGGCTCGATGCCAGCATTGGAATGCGGTTCACCTGATCGACATCGATGAAGATATGTTGGTTGCCGAACGTGTTTCCTGAGGCAACAGGGATTAGCAACACCCCAACAAAGTTGGCTAATGCTGTGACAAAACCAACGGCCCTAATGCTGCTGACATTTTTCAAGAAAAACGTGAGAACTCCAGAGACCAGTAACGTGCCTATTGCCAACGCAACTGTCAGCTGACTAATCATCCTGAAGACCCTTCTCCTGAATAGGAGCCATTCTCTGTTCCGCCATCAGGATGATGTTCACAACAGCAACCAATGGTCCGAGGAAAAACCGATACAACAATGTGTCGACCCACCCGTGATCAAGTGCAACCCTGTACAGTTTTAACCGTAAGGACTCAGGGATAAATCGATCGTAGAACTGACCCGTTGCTGGTATGTGTCCGCCTGCTGCTGCGTGCATGCTGTGGTATGCGTGCAAAGTCGATGGAGCACGTAAAAACTCCAATGTACGGAGTACCGAGTGTGCACACAGGTGCCACAGTGCAAGTTTGTCCCATCCAAGGCCGATTTCGATGAAGATAAGCCCAACTTGCGCCTGCGCTCCAAGGGCTAATGCGGACTTGGCATCGGCTACAGCCCGGCTTGACAAGGTTGCCTGCAGTGTTGTCACAGCACCGATGATGACAATTACCCAGCATGTGGCTGGAGACATTTCCAGTAAGTGTCTGGCCTTAAGAAGCAGAAACGCACCTGCATGTATTGAGAGGGCTCCATAAAACGCCGCGCTCGATGGTGTTGGGCCTTCCATCGCTTTTGGAAGCCAACCTGAAAATGGAAACTGAGCGCTTTTCCCGAGGGATGCCAGAACGAGTAGACAGGCGACAAGGGTGGCCTGTTGACTGGTTAGTTTGCTTATGTCGTCAAGGGATGCATTCCCCGTAAATCTGTGCAATAAGACAATCGCAACAAGGAGACCGATATCGCACGTCCGGTAAGTAATAAAAGCGCGAAGTGCACCAGCTACGGGTTGTTCACGTTCTTGGAAGAATGCGATGAGGAACACAGAGGAAATCCCAACCAACTCCCAACCCACCAGCATCACATCCAGTGCACCGCCAATAAAGACGGTCAAAATACCGGAGGCAAACAGATTCAACATTAAGAAGAAGCGCAGAAAGCCACGATCTCTGTGTATGTAACGCGATGAAAAGTGGGTTATGAGGCCCAAAAGGAGGACTGCAAGTAGTGATGGAAACGTTGCGAGTCTAGACAGCTCAAGCTCAATGCTGAAGTGATATTCACCGACCCGAAACCAGTCCGCTGAATGAAATCTGGTGCCTCCGGTGAAAAACGAAGGCAACAGTCGCAGTAAGCAGACCGTCGAGACGAGCAATCCAACACGCGTGATCGCCACAATGCCCTTTTCGGACAGAGCCACTCCAGACAGCCAAAGAGTTCCGAGAAGACAGAAAACCAGAAATGGTGCTGCGATCACGATCGGGAGAAGGTAGGTCATTTCGAGACCTCAATTCTGGCCATTGGCAGGTGGTCCATTCTTCCTAGGAACCAGTCACCTGAACTACGTACTACAGGTAAGCGGTTTTGATCTGGCTCAATGTCATTCCAAATCCCATCTTGCCAGACTTTGATCAACCCTGAATCCGGGTCCATGGATGCCACACGAATCCAACGGTTGGTCACCAATTCCGTAACATGGGCGTTGTTGGTGATTGCTGTCCAAAGATTTTCGGGTTTCGCTTCAACAACAAGCAAAAGGCGCACAGGCTCGTGAATTTCCACCATCTGCCAAGGCAAGCCCGTTCGCAGATCGCTCCTGAATCCGTTCATTACACCGACCAGTCCGACGACATTATGAGGGAGCTTGGTTCCACACCCATAACGCTCGTTATCTACATAGCTGAAGTAATACTCGAGATTAATTCCAGCACACACGGGTCCTGCAGCCCCTAGAAGTGCGGTCAAGCTGGTTACTTTCGGGTCGACCTTGGCATCGTAACTGACAAGAAATGCGCGGCGGTCAAGAAAGAGTCCCCGTGTGGATGCACGCCGGCCCACGATACAAACAGCATTGGTGCAGTGACCATACTCCGGTCGTGGTTCAGAAAGTTGGAAGGCTCTGTCCTCGACATGAACCAGCGCAGAATCAGGTGAGCTGTAGCCATCCGCTGCTTCGAATCTGCGCGCTCTCTCGAGCGCGTTTCCAGCCCGCATTTTGTCCAAGTTAAACCTAAGCCGCTCCAAGTCATCCGCGTGGGTTGCTGGTACGACTGCGATGTCGTAGAGAGTAACTTCATCAGATGACGTGTCGTGGTATCCGCCAACAAACCATGTGTCATCAGAGACAGTTACACCGCGTGCGGGCAGCAGCTTGCGGACATCCGGGTTGTTAGCCATCGCGGCGAAAAGCCGTGCATTAACACCCCCACGCCTTCCGCCACATGCACCACAGTCGTGTGCTGATTCATGTGGATTATTCAAGGATGTTGATCCGTGTCCAAGAATCACAACCATGCGGGCCGTGTCCTTGACGAGACCAGCGGCATTTAGCATTCCCGCAACCCGATCAGACTTTTCTTCCAACGTAAAGCCCTGCTGCAAGCCGTGGTAAGTATTGCCTTCGTGCAAAGATCCAAGCATTGTCGTAGGAGATGGCAACAATTTTGAATTGATCTTGGCAAGCAGCTTACCAAACGTCCCGGGAGCAACCACATTCGCAACCAATGGCACAAGCGTTGGCAAGCCTAGAACAAGATTTACCAGAGTGCCTCTAAAGAGCGTACGTGACCCCTTAAACGTCGTCAGTGCAGTCCGCGCGACGTGCTTACGGCGCTGCTGCCTGACCTTATAAATATGCTCATCACTGACTAACGGGTGTTCAATAACGGCATGCTGCGGCGTAACAACGATTGGACAGAATGCAGCCCCATGTGCATCGTCAGCACCCTGATAGTGAACTGCCACGCCAAAGAACCCAGCAGCGCCAAACGTCTCGACATCCGGAGCAGCTTCCTCCAAGGCACGGCGAGCAGACTCTTCACGTTCATCAATGCAGAAGAACACCTGGGCAGATGGCTTATCAGGATCGCTGAAGCCACCATCTATACGGTGACGTGATAATGGTCCAAGAATATTCACTGCATGTCGATGTTCGTAGGCTAGGTGCAGTACACGTCGGCGCTGCAAATCATCCCACTTCCGCGTCGTGGTAATAAGTTCATCCCAGACACTGTCCGGACTGTTCAGCGAAACATTAAGGCGTGCCATCAACGTCGCGATATTTCCAGCCTCAACCATCTTCTGGCGTTTGTAAAAATCGCTGTCTTCCTGGTGCGGACGCTGCCAATTCGCATATGTCGACTGTTGTTCACCACTGGCGGCAACCGTGAGAAGGAGCCTGATAGCTAGAAAGTCCATCAGGGATGCATTGATGGCCAGATAGGGTGCCAGTGTTGGTTCAACTTCCAAACGTCGGATCAGCCCTGCCCAGCCCGGGAGCGCCAACAGCTCAGGTTCAATCAGAGAACCATACGCTGATGTTGGGACATCCCACTGCCTAAAGACATCAAGCACGACATCCGCTGCGCTCATCCCCTGAATACGTTGAAACAATGTATCCAATCCGGTGAACCCAGGTGGATTGATAAGTCCACCATTCGAAAACAGTATCTGTGTTGCTACCAGCAAGCCTTCATCACGATTTGGCATTGGCCAATAGGCCATTCCTTGATCGGTAAACGCAGCACATAAGTGAATCAACAAGGGATTCACAATGGCATCCGTGTCATACCCATCCACAAAAAAAACACTGTCACGCAGACGCTTGGATCGACCTGCAGGAGCTTGCTCACATGGCGGCAATCGCCTTTTTGCCTCCTGATAAAGGTCCCTGATTTCAGGTAAGTCAAAGTAGCGCTTCTCATCAGCGTACCAACGTAGGTTGGAAATGGTGAGTGGCCGGGATGCTGGATCAAACCAAGCACGGAGCGTATCGCATGCATCGTCTGCAAGTGCGACATCAAGATCACCATCAACGATTCGACCGACTTTGCGAAGTGACTGATAGTCGGATTCCAGTAGAAATGGCTGAGTGCCATAAATGCCTGATGCTGCGATAACAGCATCTTCGAAAAGAAGATGCTGAAATGAGTGCAGTGTGTTGTGGTGTATAAATACACCAATCGGCCCCTGCATGGGTAGCAGGTGGGCCGAATGGTCTAGCGCGTGTTCCAGGAAATCCTGAGCTGATGATGCATCGTTCATCAGGCGCGCTTCCACTTCGAAGATGTCGGGGCGTGTGTCGATGACTTATGTTCATCCAAGCCACCGACTATAAGTTCTGTATCTACAAGGGATGCCTTCAGTGCATCGAGTTTGGATAAGACGGTGTGGTCTACAACACAAGCCTCTGAAAAGTCGACATAAACGCGCGTGTACTTTGGTGCATTGTCCCGGATCGTCTTTGCAAGCCCGATGTAGTTTGTGAACACACCGGCACCATGTACACACAATGTAACTTCATCTTCGTGGTGATGTTCTTCCACGATGGTCTTCCATATTTTCCCAAATGGTGCTCCATTTGCACAGTGAATGACGACATCAAGAATCAGACCAGCCGCAACACCAATCAGGAGGTCTGACAGGAGTGTGACAATCATTGTGACCAGGAACACAGCCAGCTGTTCACGACCAACATGCAGGGCATGTTTGAACTCATTGACGTGTGCCAGGCGAGTTCCAGTGAAGATCAGCATCCCAGCGAGAGCCGCCAGCGGAATTTTCATCAGGATTCCTGGGATAAGCGCGACAGCCAGCAGAAGGAATGCACCGTGCGCAAAGTTAGCCCAGCCGGTTTTTGCACCATTGTCGATGTTGGACTTTGAGCGCACGACCTCACTGATCATCGGGACTCCACCGATGATGGACACAATCACATTGCCTATTCCGGCAGCAAGAAGGTCTTTGTTCAAGTCAGATGATTTGCGTTCAGGGTCGAGTGAGTCCACTGCAGAAACCGTGAGCAGCGATTCAATCGATCCGACGATGGTGAACATAACGATGTACTTAATACTGGTCACACTCATGATTTGGCTGAAATCTGGGAGTGTGATTGCGGTGAGGATGTTGCTTGGCAGCTTCACCAAGAATTTTGCAGGGTCCAGAATATGCGTTGCACCGCTGAACACGTAGTCGTGCTTATCAGAGAATCCAAGGATGATTGCCAGAGGAACGGTCACAGCAAGCACAACCAGCTGACTTGGGATGGATTTTGCCCACTTAGCCTTGATAAACGGCATCCCAAACATGATGACCAGTGCGACAACACCGACGATTGTGACGTAGGGATTGAGGTGCGCAAAGCTATGCGGTAGCTCCTGAATCAGGTGGAGAGGCTCCTTACCTTCAGGTTTTACGCCAAGCAGCACGTGTGCCTGCTTGCTCATGATGATGACGCCAATCGCAGCGAGCATCCCATGGACCACCGATGTCGGCATCGCTTCTGCAAGTGCACCAAAGCGGACCAGTGCAAGCACGATTTGGATGACACCAGCGGCAACACCAACCGCCAACATCCGGTGGTAACCAGCGATAGGGTCATCCCCACCAAGGTCAGCAACCGCACCCAGGACAATTACAATCAGGCCAGCAGCTGGACCTTTGACGGTCAAACGGCTTCCTCCAAGAAACTTGGTTAGGAGTCCACCAACGATGGCCGTCAGGATTCCCGCGACGGGTGGAACTCCGGATGCACCTGCAATTCCAAGACACAGCGGTAAGGCAATTAGAAAGACTAGAAAGCCTGCGGTGATGTCATTGACCAGTGTTTTGGGTAAACCTTGCTTCATTTGGAAACGCCTTTATTATGAAAACTCCACGGGTGGAACACAAGGTTAACTTTAGCGCTGGGAATGGTTTCGGTCCGAGCGAGAGTTGGTGCATCCATCAGGCAATTTGTACAGTTCGGCATTCACCGATAGGGTATGGAACGAGCCGGGTACAAATCCGGCTAGAATTCACACCATGAGTCCATCCGTCCTTACCAATGTCCTAATTGCAGAAACAGACATCTGTACATTGGTAACGGTCGCCTACCTGATCAGCCGTTCACCATTGCTGGGCTATCTTTTCAAGTTCGCCATTACATGGCAGCAGGCTCTGAAAGTCGGACTGCTCTTTGCATTTGTCGCCGCATTGTTTGACTTCCTCCCAGATGCCCGACATCCATATGCACCAAGCAACCTGGTTGTGACATTTGCGGCCGTCAGTGCAGGCCCGATTGCAGGTGCCTTTGCAGCAATAGGCGCAATCATCACAGCAATCCTGCTTGGGGAACGCAGCGTACTTGTCGCAACAAGCGCAGCCCTCCTAGTCGGTGTAACGCTTGGTTCCCTCGTCAAGACCCGGTCATCGCTATGGTCAGGCGCAGCCGTTGCAGCGCTTGCCCAAGGAACTGGTGATATCGCCAACCAGTTTGTTAGTGGTGAACCATTTGACACAGCTTTCATCCAAACATTCACATTGACCGTGCTTTCAAATGGCCTTGGGATGGGTGTGATCTGGCGGGTCATCCACGATGCACATGAGCGTACTCAGGCAGAATTCCACCGCCTGGCGGCCGAGCAAAGCCGTCAATACGCCACGCAGGCACAGCTCGAAGCCATCCGGGCTAAACTCCACCCTCACTTTCTGTTCAATGCACTCAATTCAATCGCAGCCCTCACGGGCATAAATGCAAAGTCTGCAGAAAAGGCAACGGTTGAGCTCGGGATGTTGATGCGGACATTGCTTGCCGTCGATCCATCCGTCGACAACACCCTGCGCACAGAGCTTGCGGCAGTACGAAACTACATCACGATTGAACAATTCCGCCTCGGAGAGCGACTGTCGGTGACATATAAAATCAACGATAATGTCCTCGCATGTCATATCCCACCATTATCGCTACTTACCCTCGTGGAAAATGCCATTACACATGGCTTTAGTAAATCCATCCACCCGGGGGCGATGGTCATCGCCGCACACCGGGTTGGAGACTCCGTAATGATCGCCGTTGCAGACAATGGAATGGGGATTTTGCAAGCCTCAGATGTGCGCGAGGCACTTTCCAAGTCTGAGGTGCGTCCTCATGGGATTCAGCTTGTCAATCGCCAGCTGGAACTTCGCCACGGCCATCGTAGTAGAATCCGTATCTGGTCCAAACCAAATCAAGGGACGTTAGTTGCCTTTCAGGTGCCAAACAAATGAAGTTGACAAGCGTTGTCGTCGATGATGAACCACTGGCGAGAGCCTACCTCACCCGCTTACTGCTGGCAGCAGGTGTAACCGTAGCTGGTGATGCTGGAGATGCAACAGCAGCCTTGCCTCTGGTGCAGAGCACATCACCCGATGTTGTGTTTTTGGACATTGAAATGCCCGGGATGAATGGGCTGGAATTTGCACGTCAGCTCCGTGAGCTGCCAGGCATCAATGCCGCCGTTGTGTTTGTCACGGGCTATTCAGAGCATGCTGTGGATGCATTCAGCCAACAAGCGACCGACTATTTGCTCAAACCAGTTTCAAACGAACGTCTTCTCCAATGCCTTGTCCGTATCCACAATCAACGTTCACATAGCGGTGAAGACCACGATATTCAGCGGCTGCCCGTCCGGGGCCTTTCGGCAATACTCTTGGTGCCAATCAGTGATGTTGTCTGTATCACGAGCCGTGAGAAGAAAGTCTTTGTCCGGATGAAGGATGGCACTGAGCACCGCGCACTGCAAAACCTCACCCAGCTTGAAGAGCGGCTGAGCAGAAACAAATTCATCCGCATACACGGTAGCTACGTTGTCCCGACCAATCACATCACGGAATTAATGCACCTCGGCAACCACGAATACGAGGTCCGTCTCTCGGATGGCCGCCGGGCACCCGTGGGCCGCACGCGCATCAATGACCTCAAGCGGGCCCTAGGCCTGGACACGCCCACACGCGATGGTGATATCTAGGCAACGGTGAACAGCACGGCCCTCGGGAACGGGAGCACTAAGTCAACGACTTTCCCTTTGGATACTGTGAGCCGCTTCTCAAGTTTGCCATTTTTCTCGAGATCCCAAAAGACGGCTTTATAGATCGCATCGGGCAATCCGAGGACAACATCAACTGTGACATCCGTGGATCCCTGTAGGGAAAACAATCCCCAACGGCCATCCACCAAACCGCGTCCCGTGAGTGCCGGTGCCACACCAGGAATGATTACTTGCTTGATGTGCGCCCAGTCGGCTCCTGTGTTTTCAAGCTGTAGGATGTGCTCCCCTGCAGATACAGGGATGCTTACACGCTCATCGAGCTTCAAGTCAGTGGGGCCAGCTTTCCAAGACTTCGATAGAACAACATTGCCATCTAGGGTAACTTTAACTGCAGCCCCACTCTTTGAGATTTGGTCGAACGCAATGGTGACATTTCCAGCGACTCCAGAATTGAAGCGGTAGGTGATTGGCGTCGGCTGCATTTTTCGGTTCGACTGGCCTTGCAGGTAACTCGAGCACTTTCCAAGCGCGCCAGCATTAATGGCATTTGGCACATCAAAGTCCATGATTTCCGATTGCCCCCACCCGATGGCTGGTGTGCAGTTGAGGTCTCCAGGAGCTTGCGATTGCGCGGTTACCCTAAGTGCGACAGATTTTGCATCCGGGTGTGACCAACACTGGGAGGTATCCACGATATTACGCGCTTGCTTGAACACCGCATACAGCTGTTGCTTCTGTACATTTTCCCAATACCAATATTGTCCCGCTCCGGCGTGGTTCGACAATAAGCCGGCGTAAATACCATCCTGAATGTCGATACGTGCTTTCGCCCCCGAGCCATCCGCCGGGCCAAACTCACCGAACATCCCGGGCTTTCGGAAGGTTGAAAAGTCCATCGCGGACACAGCCGTCCCGATACTGACCGGGTAGGCGTGCGGCTCGATAATGTCCATCTCGGCCCACAATGCCTTTTGGTCAACGGCAGAGCTGGTGGTGATCAGGTGGTCGTAGGCATCGATGGAACGCAGATAGCGAGCCATGTCACGATGCCAGTTCGTGACGAGATCCCAGCGCTTTGCCTTGCGTGCGGCATCTACCCATTCGACCTCATTGAAGAGCTCCCAGGCCATCAGACTTGTGTTATGTCCAAAGCGCGCAACAGCCTCACGCAGCCAGGCCTTGCTTCGACGAATCGCTTCCGCATCGGTGAAAAACTCAACCGGAGTCTTTAACCATCCGCCATTTGCAACATTCCAAGGATGGTCCTTCCAGTTTGGATTGACCTCTGTCGTGACCTGCCCGTGGTGAAAGAGGACAAACTGAACGCCGACCATGTTGCGTTCGGCAGCGGTGAAGATTTCCGTCCAGCGGTCGAGCGCCGGCTGCCACATCACATTACGATCATGTCGAATAGTCTTCGGTTCAGGCCACCAGGGATTCTTACGATCCCAGTGACAGGCCCAGATACGCGTCCAGTTCGC
>CAIRTT010000330.1 GCA_903881535.1 uncultured Armatimonadota bacterium | reverse complement strand
GGCTGGTCAGGGTTTTCTGCGATGATATCCTTAAGGACAGAAATCGCAACGGATGCCATCCCTTCGACACCTTTGACCAAAACGTTGCCATCAAAGCCGTCACAAACGACGACATCGATAACACCATCAAGGACATGGTTGCCTTCGGTACATCCAATAAAGTTGATAGGCGCGGCTTCAAGAGCAGCACGCACGGCTTTTGTAAGCTGATTGCCCTTGGTATCTTCTTCACCATTTGAGAGAAGGGCTACGCTGGGATTTGTTCGCCCAAACACACGTTCGGCGTAGACGGAGCCAAGAATGCCGAACTGTACGAGGTGGCTGAGCTGACAGTCGACGTTTGCACCGGCATCCATCAGCAAAGTTGGACGACCCGTAGCGGTTGGCATCGGGGCAGCAATCGCAGGGCGTGCTACGCCATCAATGCGACCTATGTACTGGATTGCAGCAACAAGGCAAGCACCCGTGTTACCAGCAGACACGGTTGCTGAGGCCCGACCTTCAGCCACTAGCTTTGCAGCTACGACAAGAGATGCATTAGGCTTTGCCCGAACAGACTGCATGGGGTGATCACACATCCCAATTTCTTCGGATGTATGAACAATCTCAATTGAAGGGTGATGTTCGGCGCCTTCGGCAGTAAGAATGTCGCGGATAACGACCTCATCCCCCACGAGTAGCAGCGTGACATTTTCGTTGTCTTCACTACCATCGCGGAGGAATTGGATCGCACCACGAACGACTACACCTGGACCGTAATCGCCCCCCATCGCATCGACGGAGAGAGTTATCGCTTCAAGAGACACTGTGATGACCTAACCGGTTAGCCGTTGACTTCGGCCTTGGGCGTCAGCCACTGGCGACCGTTGTAATAACCACAGCTTGCACAGATGTGGTGAGCACGCGCTGCAACGCTACAGCGCTTGCAGGTCGTGAGGGTGGGAGACGTAAGTTTGTAGTGCGTTCGGCGCTTCGCTTGGCGGGCCGACGAATGGCGGCGCTTTGGCAGTGGCATGGCTATGCAATTCCTTTACAATGTGTAAGGTGCGTCGTTAATCGGCGTACCTTCCAAGTTGGAGAGTCTATCGTGAACGTAACGAGGATGCTACTCTGGGGACGAATTTGCTTCGAGGAGAGCAGCTAATCCTGCGAAGGGACGCTGCGTTTCCGCGGGAAGAACCTCGGATTCGAGGTCGGTCGAATACGTTGCATATCCAGTACAGGTATCTCCACAAAATGGCTGGAGTGGTTCTGCAAGGAGAAGAGACTGCCGTAGCAGCTCTGCAACGTCGAGGACGGTCCCATCGATCACAGGTGCGGTCACGTTCTGATCGACCGCCTTGACTTCCTCGTGGCGCGTCGCGGTGTTGTCTGTGATGAGGTCATATTCCTCTTCCAGAACGATTACAATCGACTCCTCGTACCGTTTTAGGCATCTGGCGCAAGGCAACCAAACATTGGCTGAAGCCTTACCACGCAGTACGAGTATGGCTCCGGTATTTGTAAGGGTAAACTTCCCTTCCACAATTCCAGACACCGGAACATCACCGGTCACCGGATCAAAACACCCAATCGCAGGAATCGCGATTTGATGAATGTAATGCATCCCAATCGTCCGAAGTATTTCAGCAATGTCCATCTGAAAGGATTCTGGAACAGGCACTCCATTGGATGAGACATTCGGTTGTGCGGGCAGTGGACGCCGTTCCGGTGTCGCATGCGGCTTCTTTTCGGGGCGCGGTGGTTTCTCATTCCCAAGGTAATTCAAACGTGATGGCTTCATAGTGCTCCTATTACGATTCCCCGGACGAGCAGGTTCCGCAATTGTTGTTAGTACGGTCGGATAATTATCGGTTGGTGCGTCCCGCGTTCCGGTGGTCAAGCTGCGCACGTCCCTTTTGAATCGACGATTTGATACTGGCAATTCGGTGTCCAAAGTCATCGTGGATCATCCCGACAGACGCTTCCAGACTATTCAAGACATCTGCGGCGTAGCTATCCGCACCAGCACACATTTGCTGGCTCTCAGCTCGGGCAGCATCACCAATACGTGCGGCTTCCTCTTCGGCAAGACGGATGATTTCACGTGCCTGCTCTTGAGACATCCGAACCACTTCAGACTTTGAAACCAAGCCTTCCGCATCAAGGCGGGTGCGCTCCAAAAGTCTTTGCGACTCCGCACGAGCGGCATCAACCACATTTCCGGCTTCTGCTAAAGCTGCGGCTTTTGTCTGCTCAGCCTCATTCCGTGCCGAACCAACCCTGGAATCTGCCTCATGATGTGCGGCGCCGATGATTTCATCCCGTTTTTCACGGATCACAACGGCTTCCTTCATCTCACTCGGCAACGATCCGCGAATTTTGTTCACAATCATCATGAACTCATCCACATCTATGCGGATAAATCCAAGCACACTCTGTGCATCCTCAACCATATGCTCGAGGCGTTCAAGCTCACGCAACGTAACTATAGGATCCATTTGCACTGCTTCCTCAGGACACATTTACGATAAGTGCCAACGCACGTACTCTATCGCTCTTGGAATGTATTGACATCAAAGCTCCGGCGAAGGGCATCCATCACCACCGCTGGTACCAATGGACTACAGTCACCCCCTACCCGAACCATTTCCTTGACAATCGACGATGAAAGAAATTGGTATTCTGCACTCGTCATGAGGAACATCGTCTCAACAGATGGGTCCAAATGCCGGTTCGCAAGCGCCATTTGAAACTCGTACTCAAAGTCTGATATCGCACGAAGGCCCTTCACCAGCACAGATGCCCCATGTTGTTTGGCGAAGGCTACGAGCATCCCGTCAAAGCTCTGAACTTCCACATTTTGCAGCTCACTCACTGCGACCTGAATCAGGGAGACACGTTCCTCCGTTGTGAAAAGTGGTGCCTTCCCAACGTTGCGTCCAACACCGACAATGACTTTGTCGAAAATGCCGGCTGCACGTCGGATGACATCCAAATGTCCGTTTGTAACAGGATCAAAAGACCCTGGGTAGACCGCGATGCGTTGCTTACTCATGCTACTGCTCCCACATCCACACTATTGATATACGCCTCAATCCGCTGATAGACACTGCAATTATCCACGTGTTTTGGATGCATCAGGACCTCTCTTGCATCCTCAGCCGCGTACCCGCTCAAATCAACATCCTTTACCAGATCTGTCACTCGAAGTTGTGGAACTCCACTCTGGCGCAAACCGATGACATCGCCGGGGCCTCTGAGACGCAAATCCTCCTGCGCGATGACAAAGCCATCGGTCGTCGAAGCCATCACGGAAAGCCGCTGCAGTCCTATTTCCGTCGGATTTCCAGATGTGACCAAAACGCAAAAACTTTGCTGATCACCTCGGCCTACCCGTCCTCGGAGCTGGTGCAGCTGCGCCAAACCAAACTGGTCGGCGGCTTCTATAACGATCGCATTTGCACGGGGAACATCGACGCCAACTTCGATCACGGTTGTTGCGAGCAAGACATCGATGTCGCCTTTACGGAACGCATCCATGACCTGACTCCGTTCATCTTCCCGCAGCTGTCCGTGAACCATTCCAAGGCGACATTGGCTCAGCCATCCACGCGAAAGGTCTGCGAACAAACCAATAACCGACTCCAGAGATTCCTCTCCATCGGGCGCGATTGCCGGGCAGACCACGTATGCCTGGCCGCCATCCGTGATGACCTTGCGAACACCATCATATATTTTGGAGCGTTGTTCCTGGCTGCGAACGTGGGTGCGTATCGGCTTTCGTCCTCCCGGAAGCGTGGTAATCGTTGATACATCGATATCACCAACCGTAACTTGTGTAAGTGTCCGTGGAATGGGCGTCGCGCTCATCAGGAGCATGTGTGAAATACCATCGGTGGGCTTTGTCATTAGTGCATTGCGCTGTCCCACTCCAAAGCGGTGTTGCTCATCAACAATGCTTAAAGCGAGGCGCGGAAGCTTGACATTTGGCTCGAGGACGGCATGCGTCGCGACGAGGACCATTGGTTCACCGGCGGCAAGCATGTCTAGGAGCGGGCGGCGATGTTTCTCAGGAACGCTTCCGCTGAGGAATTCAACACGAAAGCCAAGCGGCTCAAGGAGGTTCCTGAGGACGACTAGCTGTTGTCTTGCGAGGAGTTCAGTTGGTGCCAGGAAGACACCCTGTAAGCCACAAGAGAGCACTGCAAGGAGACCCAGAGCCGCAACAACCGTCTTCCCACAGCCCACATCCCCTTGAATTAGGCGCAGCATGCCGGCTGGCTGACGTAGCGACTTAAGCACATCGTCGATGACATCCACCTGCCCACTGGTCAATTGATATGGCAGTGCTTTCACAAAGGCATCGAATATTGGCTGGTCAATGTGTACGATAGGAGCGGCTTTATCAGCGAGGAGCATTCTCCGGGACTGGAGGACGCCGTGCAGGATGAGCAGTTCTTCATAGGCGAAGCGGCGGCGAGCGGTTTCATGGTGGCGCTCAGACGATGGAATGTGCATGTCCTTTATCGCCGTCATAAGGTGTGGCAGCTGGTGTTTTGCCCGAAGTGTTCCGGGCAAAAGGTCTGTCAGCGTTGGAGCATAACTGGTGAGTGCTGCTTCAACCCATTCACGAAGGTTCGCTTGAGATAGGCCATCGGTAAGGGAATAGACAGGGACAAGTCCAAGGTCTGGGGTTTCTGTCCCGCCACTATCAGAAAATACGTTTATGTCCGGATTTTGAAGCGTAATTTTCCCATAAGCTAGCTTTACTTTCCCGAAGAGAGTAATTCGCATTCCTTGGATTCGGGAGAGTTTTGCTTTTGGAACAAACCAGACAGCTTCCCCCTCCGCACCCGAGTCATCTCGGAATGTAAGCTTTGAAAGAACCAAGCCTTTCCGTATCTGGCGTTCTGAAAACGATTCAGCGATACCTGTTACATAGGCGGCTTCGCCATCGGTGCAAGTGGCGAGCAGAGTTGTCTGCGTTCGGTCCTCAAACCGCTTCGGAAACATGTGGAGCAAGTCATCGATTGTATTGACATCAAGCTTTGCCAGCAGGCGAACCGACTTTGGTCCGATGCCTTTTAGGATACTGACAGAATCTTGCAAACCCACACGCGCATCGTACATCTAAAAAATAGTTCATTGAACGTGATAATTGGTAGAAATGCGCAACCATAAATATCTTGCCGCTCTTCTGGCATGTGCCATCCCTGTCATTTCTGTCGCAGCTGTTATCAATGCACCGCAGGCCGACCAGAAGTTGACTCTCGAACAGCTCTACCCTGAGAAGTCATTGCTCGGACGAAGTGCGAGCGGGATGCGTTGGAGTAGTGATGGATCACAGCTGATCTATCAGTGGTCACCGTATCAGGCAGGCTTGAAGACATCGGTGGGTGCTGATATCTACCTCTACACCCGCTCAAGCGGTAAGACAACCCGGCTGACATCCCCGGAAATGTTCCGAACAGTCGATCGAGACATCCCAAAAGTCCTAGAGCAGCTCGCGGAAGAGCAAAAAGTGCTTGAGTCGCGCAAGGGTCTAACGGACAAGGAGCGTAAAGCCCTCGAGGATGCCGACAAGGAAAAGGACAAGGAGCGCAAAGAGCCACGAAAGTCTTATCCTGGTGTGGGCGAGGCGGTCCTTTCAGAATCTGGTAACGAGTTACTGCTGACGTACAAGGGTGACATTTACCGCTTGGCGCTTTCTCCGGATGCAAAACCGCTACGACTTACGCGAACGGCTGATGCTGAGGCAGATG
This sequence comes from uncultured Armatimonadota bacterium, assembly GCA_903881535.1. Lineage (GTDB taxonomy): Bacteria > Armatimonadota > Armatimonadia > Armatimonadales > Armatimonadaceae > CAIRTT01. Next base: position 8,745 of record CAIRTT010000330.1, on the reverse strand, counting down.
TCCGCTGGGCACCGGGCGACAAGGGATTTACGTTCCGCCGCGGAGAGCACATTTACCGGCGTACATTTGGGGATGTCATCGAAGCACAGATTTCTCCAGTCCTGCCGGATGGACTGAAAGTCGAGCAATATTGGCTCTCCAAGGATGGTTCGCGTATTGGTGTTCTTTCGAGTAAGCGAACCGGCCCTCCATCGAAGAATGTCACCTATATCGTGTATCGCGACCGGTTTGCCGAGGCGAAGACGACTCCGCGCGACACCGGGGATGACCCTGACCGCAACGAATCCTATGTATTTATCGCGGATACGGACCCGGACACCGATGTCACAAAGGGTGATGGCAAGCCGTGGCAGGTGTATAAGAAGAACGCAGGGGAAGCTGGAGACATTGCGATCAGCAACGAACCCTTCACCACAGATGGCAATAAGTTTGTATTCGCTGCGTGGAAGCGCGACAAGAAAGAGCTGACGATTAATGTTGCCACTCCGGTGGACAAGAAAGTCAAGGCTGTTTTCACGGATACGCATAACGGAGAGCATCGCTCACCAAGTCTGTCTGACCCATTCTTTTCACCGGATGGCAAGCAGATTTGTGTGATGCTTGAGAAGAGTGGATTCCGCCATGCGTGGCTGATCGATCCTGAGCGTGAGGGCGCGACGCAACTCACAAAGGGAAACTTTGAAGTCTACCCGGTGCAATACACAAAGGATGGCGCGACGCTTATTGTCCGGTCATCGAAGGAAGATGCGGCCCGGATGGACCTCTACAGGGTCCCTCTCGCATCTGGCGACCTCCAGCGATGGACAAGTGAGGATGGCCGACATCGCAATGTTGTCATCTCCGCGGATGGCTCCCAGTTTGCGGCCATTCACAGCAGCTGGACACAGCTTGCTGAGCTGGTCGTGTCGTCGGCCAATACACGTGAAAAGCGCCTTACGAATAGCCATTCCAAGGATGCCCCTAATGTCTACCAACGTGTAATGACATCCAGGTTTACCTATATGAACCGTCAGGGCCTGCCGGTGCACGGAACGCTGATGCTTCCAAAGGGCGCAAAACCTGGGTCGCAGATGCCATTGCTTGTTTACGTCTACGGCGGTCCATTGGGTGAAGATCACCAGGTCACCGATGGTCAGACAGACCGCTTTGGCATTTACGTTACCGAGACACTTGGCTATGCCTATGCGACCATAGATCCGAGGGGTACCAGTGGGCATGGAGCCGTGTTTGGCAAGGCGAATTACGAGCAACCAGGTGTTCCGCAGGTGGAAGACCTCGTGGATGGTGTGAAGTATCTACAGGGCAAATATGCCATTGATGCCAAAAAAGTGGGCATCCATGGCTGGAGTTTTGGTGGCTTTCAGACGCAGATGTGTCTCTACACAGCTCCGGAGACGTTCAATCTTGGAATTGCGGGTGCGGGTCCAACGGAGTGGCAGAATTATAACAACTGGTATGTGGGCGGGGTTATCGGGGCAAACAAGAAAGCCGATGAGCTCGACCAGTATAGTTTGACCAAATTGGCTAAAAACCTAAAGTCGCCATTGCTGTTACTACACGGCCTTGAAGATACAAATGTACTTGCGCAGGACACCATCAAGGTCTATCGCGAGCTGCTTAAAGCAGACAAGGGTCCATTGGTTGAGCTGGTGTTGGATCCGACAGGCGGCCATGGTCTTGGTGGCGATATCAGCCAGCGCCAACGGATGCAGATCTATGCAGGGTTCCTTGAGCGGCATTGGGGCCGCATTCAGCAATAAGGCTGCGGTGTTGGATTATAGGAAAGGCAGGAAGAATGTATGCCAAGAGTAGAAAGTTCGGCGATTATCCCGGCATCCCGGGACAAAGTGCTCGCCGTCGCGCAAAACAATGAGGCTTTTCCAGAATTTATGGATGATGTTTCATCGGTGTCCGTTTTGGAACGCTCCGATGATGGTCTCCGTGTGGTGAGTGACTGGGTCGGCATCGTTCCAAAATTTGGTGCCAAAGTGAAATGGACCGAAGAGGACATTTGGGACTTGGATGCCGGAACGTGCACCTTTAGACAGCTCAAGGGTGACTACGATCAGTTTGAGGGTATATGGACATTCACGGCGGTGGATGAGAATACGACGCGATTTGACTGCCAAATCGATTACAAACTTGAAATTCCATTAGTTGGCCCACTGATTAAGGCGATTATTTTGAAGACGATGCAGAATAATGTCGATGCGACTGCAAAGGCGCTTGCCGAGCGCTGTGCGTAGCTAATGTGCATTCAGGTGCAAGGATTTAGTCGGTAATTGTAGGAATGATGTATCAGGTATAACGGTGTATTGCTGCGTAGGCGCTTGACCTTGTTGGTACTACCATCGTATACTTGCCCCAAGCATCGTCCGGGCGCACAGTGTGACGCCCCAACAACGCGTGAAGGTATCCAATATGGCGATCTCCCATCGATGGGCACAGTTGGTTTGTGGCGGCACAGTGGCTGCTACCGCGCTCGGCTGCGTTTCGGCAGCGGTTGCGTCGGACTGGCCTGAGCTCCGTGGTAATGCACAGCGTACAAGTGTCTCGTCTGAGACGGTAGCCCCTCCCCTTGCGCTCTTGTGGCGCTTTACGGGCGGCTATCAGAATGCAAACACCAGCGCTGCTGTTGTTTCTGGCAAGACCGCATACTTTGTCACTAAAGGCAACGGAACACAAGGCGGCTTCCTGTATGCATTGGACTTGGACACCGGCGCGAAGCGCTGGTCCTTCCCTCAAAATGAAAATGGGCTTCCGCAGAGCCACGTTTTTTCTGCAACGCCAACTGTAGCAAATGGCAAGGTCTATGTCGGTGCATCGGATGGCGCAATGTACGTCATCGATGCAACCACCGGCCAAGAAGTTATCAAGTTCAATACTGGTCGGCCAATCAACTCAAGTGCGATTCTCGCCGATAACATCCTCTACTTTGGATCCAACAGCGGAACCTTCTATGCTCTGAACCCTGAAACGGGTGAGATTGCTCCAGGTTGGCGTAAGAACTACGATGCTGGCGATGCGGTCAACTCCGCTCCACTGATTGCCGACACCATGGTAATCATCCAGTCCGCAGACAACACACTTCACGGTATTAAGCGTGCAACGGGTATTCCAAAGTGGAAGTATCGCCTTCCCTACGGCGCAAACCCGAATACGCTTACATTTGGAGATGGAAGTCTGTACATCCCATCGGGTCGCCGGTTGTTTGCACTTCTCCCGGCAAGCGGAGCACTTCGCTGGGCAACCGAGCTCCCTGAAGACATCATGGGCGCACCGATATCTGTCAACGGAACTGTTTACGTTGCATGCCGCGATGACCAAGGCTCTGGAGCCCGTCTGTATGCAGTCAAGGCTGCAAATGGTCGTGGCGAGTGGGATGGTCCTGCCCGTATCCCAAATACGATTTCATCGGCGCCTGTCGTCGCTGGAAACTATATCTTCGCCGCGGGTAGCCGCGGAACATTGACCGCGATCGACCGTGAATCGGGTTCTGTCAAGTGGAACTACCGGATGGAAGCAAGCAGCAACCGACCAGCGGTTACCGCAAGCAGCTTCCAAGGTCAGGACAATGCGACCACGCAATCTGCCGCGCCTAAGGATGTGACCGTTGTCGCACCACTGACGCTCTCGGATGGCACATTGCTTGTCGTGTCCAATGACGGAACGCTGTCGGCATTCCGTGCCGATGCTCCTGATACAACCGGACCGGTTTCGACAGACCAGTTCCCACGTACAGGAACCAGTATCAGTGGTCGGCCACCATTTACCGCTGCAGTCAAGTTCGCAGACTTTGGAAGCGGCGTTAATGTTGATACGCTGAAGGCATCCTTGGATGGCAAGGCGATTGAAGTTGGCTACGATGCGCTCAAGGGCTGGGCATACTTCCAAACACAGTCAACGGGCAAAATGGTTGATCCGCCGTTGTCAAATGGTCGTCACGTGATTACATTCACCGTCGCTGACTATGCCGGAAATGAAACAGCATCCACGTGGTCATTCGTTGTTGACAACAACCTTGCACCTACTGCGAAGTCTGCACCGGTTGCACCGAAGAAGACCGATGTCAAGCCAGGTACTGGCGCTGCAACGGATGGTAAAGGCGGAAACCGCCCTACAGCTAAACCGGGTTCCGCAGGAGCTGGTGCTGGCAAGCCACTAGGCGGAGCATCCGGATTTCCAGGCCGTCGCCGCGGGAACTAATCACGCACTGTAGCGTATTCTAATCAAGTCAAAAAGGCGGACTCCCGAATGGGAGCCCGTCTTTTTTGCATTTGGAGCCAAAGAATGAACCTAACAGTCGACGACAACGCCATCACATTTGCCAATTTTATTCGTATTAGCCGGGCGGAGCTCCCCCCTCCACTTGTCTCATCCTTCGTACCAATGCTCGATACCGTCACAAGCCACGATGATGTCCCTCAAGACTCGATGACCCATGCGCAACGAGCCCGGCTGGCAGAGGCATGGTCGGTGCCAGTGACCGATGGCGAATTGGAAAGCTGCAGGCGCCGAGGCATTTTTGTGACATGGACCACCATCGATGAACGCCCACATCTGGTTCGTAACGCTCCCCTGATGCCAGCGTTTATGTTTGGACGTGGAGACATTCGTGCTACAGCCAGGCAGTGTATTTCCATCGTCGGTACACGAAATGCAAGTGAATATGCTGAGCGACAGACGTTCGTCTTTGCTAAATATCTGGTTGAACGCGGGATTGTGATTGTCAGCGGAGGCGCGAGTGGGATTGATACCTTCTCCCATAAGGCTGCCGTCGAAGCCGGCGTGCCAACGATTGCCGTGATGGGTACCGGGTTACTGAGAGATTATCCAGCAGACAATGCAAATCTGTTTGATGACATCGTGGAGTGCGGAGGACTCCTCCTCTCCGAGTATGCGCCCAGCAGTCAGAGTAAAGCGTGGAAGTTTCCTGAACGAAATCGTGTGATTGCCGCGATGTCAAAACTGACACTTGTTGTCGAAGCTGGGTTGAAGTCTGGAGCACTGATCACAGCTTCGTTTGCAGGCACATTTGGGCGAGACACCTGCGTTATTCCAGGTCCATTGGATGATGGAAACAATGAAGGTGGGCATGAACTGATCCGCGATGGCGCAACTTTAGTTACACATCCACGCCAGCTGTTACCGGAAAACCCAGGATTGTTCGACACGGGATACATCTCTGAACCACGCATTGTGCAAGCCCGAATGGCGCTCTCTGATGCTGAGCAGCGCCTGATGCAGTTGATTCCCATCGATGGAATTCACCCGAGTGCCCTAGGAGATAGTGCTCCATTTCCCTTGTCAGAGACAAATGCCTTGGTTACAATCCTTGAGTTGAAAGGCGCGATTATTCGCACACATCAAGGTACATTGAAGCCGGTCTAGCGGGCCGGGGTACAATGCATCGGAGGTATATAATGGCCACACAAAAGAAAAAACCGGCACTCTCGGGAGAAGCAGCACGCCTCCTTGAGCAGTACCGTAATGCATCCAATGGAATAAAGCCTGTAGGGGCTGCTGTTCAAGGTTCTGGCGGCGGAGCTGCAGGAAAAGGCAGTTCTCCCGCGGGTGGTGCCTCGCAAATGCGACGCAGCGGAACGCGCGGAAAGTAACGTTCACATCCCCTGATGACATATTGCATCAGGGGATTGTTTCTTCAGAGACCTAAACACCAAGTCAAACGCTGGGTCAGGTCCAAAGATTACAACGATTGCTGGTAAACGTGCTGCTCACATCCCGTCCAGCTTCGCAAATCTCGAACACCGTATATGCGTAACCCACTCTCTCGTAGCAGCAACGCCGCCGAATGTACATCTCCGACCGCTCGTAGCCCGGGTGCATAGCGCTCGGTTGCCCAGTAGACATCACTTGAGGTATCAGCCAGCTGCAAATCAGCTTTGACCTGACCCGTGATCTGCGCTCCAAGAACCGCCGCCGCAAGAATGACGAGAGGGGCATCATCACCGATGCCGACAAAGCTAACGCGCTGATACGTCAACTGTGCTTTCGCCCATGCATCGACAATGGCCGCGACTTTCTGGCCAATAATGGGTCGGTTGTACGTTGAGTGATATGCCTTCCACGGGTCCACGCCAACACCGATTGCTGAAACATCCAAGCCGATGACAGCTGTTCCAGCCTTCGCTGATGCACGTGCCGATTGAAGTGCTGCGTTGCCGACCGCAATAATGACATCCCCACCAGATGTTGCCGGGTGCACTTTTGATGGAGTTACTGCCAGTGATGTCTGAAGCCAGAGAGTCGCTTCATCCACCCACTTTCGAGATCCACGGATTCCGCGCGCAATGAAGCGCTTACGTTCATCGACAGCTTGGGTATGGAGAGCGCTGACCACGGCTTTTTCGGTCTGCAGGCCTACATTTCGTTTGGTTGTGAAGACGCGCAAGCGTTCAGGATCCAACACGGTTGGTTGCTCAGTGACATTGGCATCAGGGCGCCCTTGCAGCCAACGACACATCCACTTCGTCATCACCTCACGGCTTTCCCGGTTGTAATTATGATTGTAGGGGAACTGATCCCAGGCGATCGATTTAGCTGCCCCATAAAGCTGATAGACATTTCGGATTGCCGGTCCCTCAACCGATGGTGTTGTTTTGGACCAGTCTCCGAGACACGAAACCAGAAACTGCGGTTTTGGTGCAAACAATGCAGCGATTTCCACATTGTCAGTCTCAACTCTCAACCCAGGAGCATTCTCGCAGAGACAGCCTCCCTGCATCGTGGTGGAGACCATATTGACGGGTACGGAGCACTGAATACGCTTGTCAATGGCAGCCAAAACGAAGGCCTGTGAGCCTCCACCGGATGCCCCTGTGACGCCGATACGCTTTCGGTCAACATCGGGGCGGCTCTCGAGATAATCCAGCACACGGATGCTATTCCACGTCTGGAGACCGAGAAGGCTGACACCCCACATCCAGTCCGTCGTAGTGCCGGCCATCCCGTGCCCCGCCTGCAAGGTATCGTTGTAGCCAACCATGTCGTAGGCGAGCACCAGAAAGCCCTGTCGAGCAAGAGATACACCGAGCTGGACCAGATCCGCTTTGCCATCGGCAAGGCGTTCTCCAGATGCATTACGAGGTACATCTGCTTCGCGAGTGCGCCGTCCGTCAGCCCAGTGGCCATGCGGGTTAGCGATCGCAGGAAACGGCCCACCGGCTATCGGGCGATAGACATTTCCACACAGCCAGAAGCCATCAAATGTCTGGATGGCGATATTTTCGACGCGAACGCCATCGGATTCGAATGTGGATGTGACTATTGGACTGAGTGCACACTTGCGGCGAGCTGGAAGCAGGCCACACGCCAGCTGGATGCGTGTCCGCAGCGCAGCCCCACGATCTTCCCATTCCTCTTTCCGTTCAGGCTTCTGAAAGAGATGAAACGTATCCAAATCACGTGGTTTATCCATTGCCATCCCCCACCATTTTTAATCGTCAAGCAAGACCAAAGCATGCCCGTAAGTGACCGATGCTATTTTTAGCAATTGTCATTGCATCCGGCGTGTAGGAAAACACTTCCACACTAACCCATCCATCAAAATCAGTTGCATCGAGTGCTCCCGCAATGGCCTTGAAGTCTGTCGTGCCATCCCCTGGGCCACGTCGGTTCGCATCGTTTGCATGGAGGTGACAACAAACATCACCATATTTGGCAATGAGTCCCGCTGGTCCAATGTCCTCTGAACACATTGACTTGACATCGAGCATCATCCCGATATTCGGATGTCCACAGGCCTGGACCAGCGAAAAGGCTTGTTGCTGTGTGAGGAGAAAGTCAGCTTCGGGTCCGGGAAGGGCCTCAGGGCAGAGGCGTACCGGTGCCCCTTGCAGATGGGTTGCAACATGAAGCAGTGTTTCCTGCGAGCGCTGCATCGCCCCAGAAAGATCACCACCCTCGAGGGTGCGTGCTTTCGGAGACCCGAGGACCATGACTGGAGCACCGACATCGACTGCCAGGTCAGCGAGAGCCTTTAGGTAACTTGTCGTCTTTTCACGTAGGACAGTGTCGGATGTATGGATATGTAAGCCTGGAGGCGACACCAGCAGCCAGTGGAGTGCCGTGATGGACAAGCCGTGGTCGGTCGCAACGGTTGCAATCCATCGTCGCATTTCCGCGGTGATTTCCCGGCAATCCGCTGCAAACGTAAACGGAGCGAGCTCAATGCCTGTGTAGCCAGCTGCTTGGGCATCGGCGCAGACACGGGGCCAAGCGTCAACGGAGCCAGCATTGGGTCCCCATGTCTCGTTACAAATGGAAAAACCGCGCAGTTTCATTCAGGAAGCGGCTTTCCACGTGTTTCCGGGGCGAGAGCGATACCGACAAATCCAACAACATAGATGAACGATACGACGCCAGCCGCTGCCCGGAAACCACTTCCAGGCACACCGGTGTCCATCGACTTTGCAAGCTGTCCAAGCACAAGCGGCGCAGCAGCCGCGATGATGCGTGCACAGTTGTAGCAGAAGCCAATTCCGGTGGCTCTAAGCCGTGTTGGAAAGAGCTCTGGGAAGTAAACCGCATACGCAGCAAACGGTGCAAGCGTGAACAGCCCGAGGATAAAGGCCCAGATATACGAAGTGGATGTGCCATCCAAATAACGGAATGTTCCTTGGATTGCAAAAAACGCCAGAATGAAGGCACCAATCAGCGCCGGGCGCCGTCCAACCCGCTCACTGATCGCGGTGAACGCAAGCATTCCGATAAACGCACCGGCCT
>CAIRTT010000329.1 GCA_903881535.1 uncultured Armatimonadota bacterium | reverse complement strand
TTGGCAATCCTCGTATTTGATCGCCGGGAGGTCTGACATGCTTCGCGAAGCTTTCGCCAAAAATCCCAAGCTTACAGGCAGTTTGGTTCCGCTAGTAGCGGCAGTCATTGCCTTGCAGGCTATCAACGACCGGGATGACATGCGACGACAACCGGCTATCGAGCCTAAGAGTGTGAAGAATGCTGCAACCGCATCTTTTGGCGGCGCAGGCTTACCGTTCGAATACTCATTGGCCGCACTGTCAGGTTTTCGCCAGGTCATCGCTGGACTGTTGTGGGTCCGCTCGGATGCTTTTTTCCATAGCGGAAACTACGATGCCATTCTTCCGATGATTCGTTTGATCACATGGCTTGACCCGAACTGGTTGGATGTCTATGCGACGGGTGCTTGGCACTTAATGTATAACTTCACCGATACGGATCAACGTTCTGATCGTCGCTACCTACCGGTTGGCCTTGCGCTTCTCGATGAGGGAATCGCCAACAACTCTACAGTCTTTGACGTTTACAAAGAAAAGGGTTGGAATATGTTTGACAAAGTCCGTGATTACAACGGAGCTGTCAAAGCGTATCAAGGCGCTCTTGCTAACGACCCGGATGCCGAAATCAACCAGGTTTCTCACCCTCTGGCACACTCCTTTGAGCGTGCTGGTATGGTTGATGAATCTATTGCGGCTTGGGATGATGCAGTGAAGCGTCATGAAGGGTGGATGAAGCGGCCCGGCATCACCGATGAAGTCAAGATGCGAAACGCAATGGGTGTGAAGAATGCGACCAAAAACAGGTCCATTATGCAAATCCGAAAGTCTTTGCGTCCTGCGAATATCGCAGCGTTGGGGGTCGTCGACACAGATTTTCATGTGACTGTAACCCGTACCAAATCCAAGGTAATCAAGGTTGAAGGTTCATGGAATCTGATTGGATCCATTAAGGATACATTCGATGCCGGTGTCTTCGAAGCGGACGGCAACACCATCAAAACACTCGGCAAGGGCTTGACTCTGGATGGTCCAGTGAATGGCTGCCGCGTAGATGTTCGCCTGCAGGATGATGGCTACAAAAGGCCAGAGTTTGGATCGTTCAGCTTTGAAGTTGATCCAAAACTGACCTTAATGCAGGACATCGTCACAACGAGTGGTGGACGTCAGGTGGATGCGGGTGGTGCTTATGTTGCAACACCGCGCGCTGGTACCGCTGAGGCAGTTGCTGAATCTGCTAAGGTTTACAACCTTGCACCTAAAGATCAGGCCGTTACGAACGGCGTTCCAGTTGCTCAGGCACTTGCAGGAGCAGTCACGATTTCGGCACGCGGTCAATGGCAGCTGGTCACGATGGCGTATCCAAAAGCTTTTAATGCCTATCCGCGCTATTACACGCAAGCCGAAATCCCAGCAATGTTTGCTAAGCTTCGCGGCGATGCAAAGACGGTTGCTGAAAAGCTGACGAAACGTAATATTCACATCGCCCGTAAGGGTCTGTATGCTCCTGGAGCCTTCCGCAGGGAAATCGATATGAGCAAGGATCCGAAGATGTACGGCTTCAAGAACGACAAGTTCGAGCTTATTCTAAGTGTCAATCCACGAACGGCGCCTGACTTTGTTCAAGACCGAATCGGCTGGAATGGTGAAGGCTGGAATGATCGAAAGTTCTTGGATGATAAGACGGTACCTGGACTTCGGATGATTCGTGTCCGCGTACCTCTTTCCAAGGAAGACATTCTTGGTAGCGGTGAGAAGGTTCTGTTCAAAGGCTAACGTAATTTGCTTGAAAACTAAGAAGCCTCCGGTGACCAAGTCACTGGAGGTTTTTTAGCGTCTGTCCTGCTCTCACACAACGGAATCACGCCTGTTTCGTTATCGAGTAAAAACGACAAATAGGACATTTACAAAATATCAGGTGAGCATACGGCGACGAATTATAGAACTCCGCGTTGGCAATACACATTTCGTTAGAACTTCGTTTTTATCAGGACGGCTTGTTCGTGTGCCTGTTAGTCTGAAAAAGCAACGGAAAGGGGAGCAGGTCCAATCTTCCCGAGCGTTATGGTACTGCCGACAGAAACCATATCATCGGCGGTACGTGATGCTTCACACTTACCATTTGACATCGAAAGTTTGGCGGTTCGACCATTGCTCCCACGAATTTCACCCTTTGAAGTCCAACTTCCAGCTGCAGCAGCTCGCCGAGATTGAATGTCAATCTCCCACGTGAAGCACGCACCACGGCTGCCCGTCGCATTCAACTTGGATGATTTATCAACCCGAAATGAAGAACCCTCACAGGATGGATCACTCCAATTGCGATCTCCTACGAAGGACCATTTGTAATGTATGAGGTCACTTTGTTCTTTCACACGGGTAAACAAAACGCGGATTTTGCCGCCAGATGGCATTGCACTGCGTGATTCTCGTTGGTTCTGTCGCGGAGTACAGCTGACGGTAAGACTCAAGAGAATAGGGAATAGCAACGCAACTAGTCTGGAATTCATACATTGATTGTATCAATTGATACCTTGCTTGTGGAAATACTTCGCGGTAAACTGTTCCGCGTGGCCCGTTGGTCGAGCGGTTAAGGCGCCTCCCTTTCACGGAGGAAACCAGGGGTTCAATTCCCCTACGGGCTAGATTGAGAGCACCTCGTTGAGGTGCTCTTTTTATTTGTTCTCGCCGTCGCCCCTTCGACTGTCAAATTTAATGTCGACACCGTTCTATTTTGGCATCCTAACATTTGTCGATGATTGTTATTGAATCGGTAAATGCTGCATGACGGGATTGGTCACTTCCCCTACAATGCCTTATGCGTACACTCCTAGATAATTGTAAGGTTGTTAAGGCACTTGTTATCGGCGAATCCGGGCGGGGCGGGCGGACGGCATTTGACCGGGACCGCGTTACGGCTGCAATAGCCGCGGGTTCCCTTGTTCTCGAGAATGGTCGTCCTATCTCCGATGGCGGTCCGACTTGGCGGGAACTGCCTGTTTCAGCAGATGGCGTTTATGCCGAACGCGAGCTGCGTGGAGGTTATGTTGCATTGATAGTTTCGTCTGAAACCGATCAGACGATTGTTGTCCGTGCATCCGGGCATGGAGTCTTTTACGGGCCTAGCATCGTACACGGTGGCGATCCTTATGGTACAGATGCTTTTCATTTTCCTGTACGTCTAAAAGCCGGCAACAACCAGTTCATCTTTTCCGTTGGACGGGGACGCTTGGCTGTGCGCTTTGAAGCGGCAAGTAATACAGCGTTTATCAGCGGAAATGACCTTACCATCGGAGATGTCGTTCCAGGCTCAACCGATGGCGTCTACGCAGGTGTACAGGTCGTGAATCCCGCAGCTGGCGGTTACTTTATGCTGATGGCGACGATTGAACCTAGTAGCACCGCAAGTCACATCGTTTATCTGCCCGCATTGTCATCTACTAAAATTCCAATCAAACTCCCACCAGTCGAACGATCTAGCGCTGATGGAGTATCCGTTAGCTTTGAGCTAGTGGATTGTGGAAGCGAGCGGCAAGCGAGCAGAAAGCGGATGTCGAGCAATAATTCATCCAAAGTGGTAAGCACAATCAAGGTTTCCACCCGTGTACGCCGCCCACAGGATACGCGGAAGAATACGTTTATCTCCGACATCGATGGCAGTGCTCAGTATTACGGTGTACGCCCTGCACAAAGTCGCCAACAGTCTCCTAATCTTGTACTGACCCTTCACGGAGCATCGGTCGAAGGCATGGGACAGGCGGAAGCATATGGCAATCATGCTGATATCAACTGGATTGCAGCCACAAATCGCCGTCCGTATGGATTTGATTGGGAAGACTGGGGACGGAAGGATGCGATGGAAGTTCTGGCAGATGCAAGTGCCAGACTCCCGATGACTCCTGCTAAAGTGCATCTTGCTGGTCACTCGATGGGTGGGCATGGCACTTGGGTAAATGGTTCTCTCTTTCCATCAACGTTCGCATCCATCGCGCCAAGCGCAGGATGGGTATCGTTTGCATCTTATGGGGGAGGGGCCCGGAGTCCCCAACAACCCGATGTTGTTGACGCCGTTTTCAATCGGGCGAACAACGAATACGACACCTTAAAGCGTGCTGGCAACCTGGATTATCCAAGTGTTTTCATTCTTCATGGCGACGCCGATGACAATGTTCCAGTTACCGAAGCGCGAACGATGAAGTCTGTTCTAGAAAATCGGCGGCACCCACGCTTTGGTTATCATGAACAACCTGGCGCTGGGCACTGGTGGGATGGACCGCAGGGGGCAGGAGCCGATTGTCTGGATTGGCCGGGGATTACCTCAGCAATCCGCTCATCCTCGGTTGCTGATCCTGACACATTTACGTTCTCGACACCGCATCCGGGTATCTCCGCAACTGCCTTCTGGGTAGAAGTCATTCACCAGCATGTATGGGGCGAGATGTCAAAGGTCTCGGCAACATGGAAGGCATCGCCAGCGGAGCTTTGGATTACGGCAGAAAACATCGAACGCCTTGCGATTGCCGAACGCTCAGCTAAGAAGCGTCCGACAACGGTCAAAATTAACGGCCAAACGCTGCAGATTCCCCAAACTGGTACCGTTCACGTAGCGCTTACCGGTTCCCAATGGCGTGTCGTAGGCGATATGCAGGTAGGGCAGAAAACGCCGCAGCGCTGTGGACCATTCAAAAACGCCATCGGGAACCGCTTTGCACTAGTACTTCCAACCGGTGGTACTGCCGCTGAAAATGATTTGGCACTGCAGATTGCTCGGTACCACCTCGAAACATGGATGGTCCGCGGTAACGGACATAGTGATGTTTTTCTTGATACAGACCCGTTAGATGAAGATAGAACATACGTTCTTTACGGGAACAGTAGCATCAACAAGGCTTGGGGTAGATTGGTCAATCAGCAAATCGTGGATGTAACACGTAAGGCTGCCCGCGTCGGACGAAAGTCAGTCAAGGGAGATGATGTGTTCCTCATGGCGTGTCAGCCGCATCCAAAATCGGACAAAAGTCATATCGTACTGATTGGCTTCACGGGTGGTGTCGGCGCAAGAGCTGTTCTACGCGTTCCGTTTTTTGTGAGTGGAGTCGCGATGCCAGACTGGACACTTGCGAAGGCGAGTGTATTCCAACTTGGGCGCGCAGGTGTGATTGGCGCAGGTTACTTTGATTCGGCCTGGAAGCCTGCGATGGATCAATCAGCATGGCGATGATGCCTTTCTTCATCGCGGCTGTCGTTGCCTCTGGGCTTTTGCAACAAGGCATATCAACATCCGATCAAGCCGCTGCCAAGGCATCTACCAGTGTTTTACGGAAAACGGTGGCACCACAATGGCTTGGTAATGGAGATCGATTTTGGTATCAGCGCGAACGTGAGCCTAACCAGTTTGAATACGTTCTCGTGGATGCAAAAGCGGGTACGCGCAAGGTCTTTCCTACTAAGGAGACGCTACAGGCAAACGCACGGATAGAGGCTGTTTCAGTTAAGATTGAGCTAGTGGAGCGTGCACCGAGACCACAGCGCGGTTTGGAATCGCGTGAGGTTTGGCTGACATTTGCTAATCAGACTGATAAGCCTGTCCAGCTGTTTTGGATTGATGCTGGTAAAGAACAATCTTATGGATCTGTTGACCCTGGAGCGACTCGAAGGCTAAGAACGTTTTCAGGGCATCTCTGGCAAGTACGGCGAACTGATGCATCCAGTGCTGGTTTTTTACGCGCTGGAGCAAATGATGCAGCTGTTGATGTTACGAATGGTCCTCCTAGTCGCTCGTCATCGATTTCAACGACTAGAAAACTTGTTGTTCGCAATCATAACCTCGCTCTGCTAGGGCCTGATGGAACACCGAAAATGGTGACAACATCCGGGACAGAAGCGGATGCGTTTAGTGGTAACCGGGTTTGGATGTCTCCAAGTGGACGCTATGCCATCGCGTTTCGGGAAACTAAGCCACAATCACATCCCATTGTGCTTCGTAATACGCGACCCAAAAATAGTGTCGAACCGACATACGAGACGATTGAGTATCCAAAGCCTGGTGATGTGATAGCGAAGCCAACCGTGGTCCTTCTGGATCTGGAAAATGCCACTGAGACGGCGCTTTCATCGGCCCTCTTTCCAAGTCCATGGAGCCTTACCCAACTTGGAAGTGACCCATGGGCAGATGGAGTTACTTGGTCACGAGACTCAAAGCAAGCTTGGTTTGTTTACAATCAACGTGGGCACCAGCTGCTGCGCCTCTGTCGTATCGATGTCACTTCGAAAGGTATCACTGCAGTCCTCGATGAGACATCAAAGACATTTATTGACTATCAGGCAAAATTTGGTGCCTGGTTGGACAAGGATGAAAAGACGCTCTTCTGGATGTCTGAGCGAAGCGGATACAACCATGTTTACGCTTTGGATCCTCAAAAGTCTTCCGAGCAAGGACTCAAGCCCGTTACATCCGGTGAATGGAATGTCAAATCTATAACGGGATTTCGGCCAGATTCAAATGAGATGGACGTCGCAATCGTCGGGTTTCATAAGAACCAGGATCCTTACTACGTTCATTATGCTCGCATCGATTTGAAGGCCAGCAAGGTCGCAATGCTGACAGAAGCCGATGGAACACACCGGATTCAAGTATCGCCTAACCGTAAATATCTTGTCGATACCTGGTCAAGGGTGGATAAAGCTCCTGTTTCAGAGCTGCGTGATGCAACATCTGGGAAGCTAATCATGCCTCTGGAAGTCGCGGATACATCGAGGCGAGAGACTCTAGGGATTCCAACTGTTGAACGCTTCGTGGCACCGGGCCGTGATGGTAAGACCCTCATCTATGGCAACGTTATCCGTCCAATCGGTTGGTCACGTGAGAAAAAGTATCCCGTGATTGAGCAGGTTTATGCTGGGCCGCAGGATTACTATGTTGCAAAAGCCTGGGCGGATCACATGGGCTATATGCAAAAGTTGGCTGACAAGGGATTTATTGTCGTTCAGCTTGATGGGATGGGCACAAACTGGAGGGGTAAGGCCTTTCATGATGTCTGTTACAAAAATCTTCGGGATGGTGGATTCCCAGACCGGGTTGCTTGGATAAAGGCACTTGGTAAAACTGATTCCAGCCTGGATCTAACGCGTGTTGGCATTTATGGTGGTTCAGCGGGTGGACAAAATGCCGTCGCTGCGCTTATCTGGCATGGTGATTTTTATAAAGCTGCTGTTGCAGACTGTGGCTGCCATGACAACCGTATGGATAAGACCTGGTGGAATGAGCTTTGGATGGGCTACCCCGTCGATGATTCCTATCGATTGTCCAGTAATGTTGAATTTGCTCATCAGATCACTGGTGATTTGATGTTGGTGGTAGGTGAAGTTGACCACAACGTTGATCCTGCATCGACGATGCAAGTCGTTGATGCATTGATAAAGGCAGACAAGGACTTCGACCTATTGGTGATTCCAGGAAGCGATCATGGCGCTGCAGAATCTCCGTATGGACGCCGAAGACGAACAGATTTCTTTATCAACAAACTAACTCGGAAATCGGTGAAGCAGTGATTTTACTTTCTTTTGTTGATTCACATACAGGTGGTGAGCCAACCCGTCTCGTAACCAATGGACTGCCCGACTTTGGTGGTGGAACCGTTGCGGAGCAGGCCGCTGTCTTCGCGCGGGATTTCGATCACTACAGACGAGCGATTGTGAATGAGCCCCGCGGAAATGATGTACTTGTTGGCGCTATTCTTGTGACTCCATCAGCTCCAGCTGCAAATCTGGGGGTCATCTTTTTCAATAATGTTGGCTTACTGGGAATGTGTGGTCACGGAACGATTGGTGTTGTTGCATCACTGCCTCACCTCCCTGATACGGTCGTGATTGAGACCCCCGTTGGGATCGTCACCGCATCCCGAAATGCTGATAAGAGCGTGGCGATTACCAATGTCCGTTCGTATCTCATTAGTGAGAGTATCCAAATAGATGTACCCGTGATTGGTACCGTGAGCGGCGCAGTTGCTTATGGTGGAAACACATTCTTGTTGGTCACTGATCATCCATGGAGCAAAGGTATCCATATGCGGGATGTACGTGACATGACACTCTATTGTAAAGCTGTACTTGCTGCCGCACGTCACGTTGACCCAAATGTTGATCATGTTGAACTCTTTGCTGCACCTGAAGTACCCGGGAATGACTCAAGGAACTTTGTGTTGTGTCCAGGGGGACAATATGACCGGTCACCTTGTGGAACTGGGACGAGTGCAAAGCTCGCCTGGTTACACGCATCAAGGAAACTCAAAGACGGCGAAGTCTATCGACAAGAATCTGTCACTGGTTCGGTGTTCATAGGGCAGGTGGTCTCGCATCCAGATGGCGGTGTTACACCGACCATTACTGGAACGGCATTTGTAACCGCAAGGGGTGAGCTGACTATCGATCCTACAGATGACCTTGGCTGGGGGATTGTCAGTGAATAGCGACGTGATTGTTGTCGGTGCGGGTATCGTCGGGCTGTCATCAGCATACTTTCTGGTTCGTGCCGGCCTAAGTGTTACGGTAATAGATGAGGGACAGCCTGCGAGTGAGCGTTGCAGTAGTGGTAACGCTGGAATGATTGTTCCCAGCCATTTCGTACCATTGGCTGCTCCCGGGATGGTTGAGTATGGGCTCCGAATGCTTCCTGACAAACAAAGCCCGTTTGGAGTCAAAGTACGTGCTGATCATCGCCTTGTCGACTGGGGCATCAAGTTTATGCGCAGCTGCACAACAGAGCATGTTGACCGTTGTGTACATCTTCTACGGGATCTTAACCTGCGCTCGCGCGAACTTTATGTTGCCTTGGATGA
>CAIRTT010000328.1 GCA_903881535.1 uncultured Armatimonadota bacterium | reverse complement strand
GTAAGGCTCACATTCAAGACGAAACAACCTCACATCGCGATGCGCGGTGGAATGTGGAGTGGGTGGGCCGCTAGCCGGACTGGTCAGCTATCGGATACTGCAAGCCAGCACCCATTCGGCGGCTGGCAGGGCGGGCACCATCCTCGATGGCAATATCCGCCGCCGCAATCCGAAATGATTACACCCGCCATCGGGGATGGTCGACCCACTTGGCCACCAGACGTTACCGCCAAGCCCAGCCGAACCGAAAGGTCAACGGGATTTCGCGTTACATCCGGCGACCTCGGCACGCACGCGATGCATCCACCGCGCAAGCGTGAATCGAATAATGCCGATCGTAAGCAATCGATTTTCGAAACGCGCGGGCGGACACGGCGGTCCGCCCCTACGCGGAGATTTGTTCAATGATATGCATCATCAAATTTGGAAAAGAGATTTTCATAACATCCGGTGAGATCGGCACACACGCGATGCATCCACCTGGCAAGCGCAGCTTTGACATCAACAAATGGCAAAACCGAATCGAAAGCACGGGAGGGCGTGGCAGCCCTCCCCTACGCGGAGATTTTGCATCCGCCACGCAGGCAGTAGTTGTAACAACGCCGCCACCCCGACACAGAATTACTAGTTATGGCTTACAGAACGAACAAGCCTGCAAGCCCAGACGCTCCGCCGCGCCGCGGGTGCTCGGTATCTTGGTACGCGAAACGCCGCTACAGCCATCCAAGTGGTACTTCTTACCCGTCTTCGTAATGAAAACCGGGTCGGATGCGGACTTTACCCCTGAGCCCACCGAACCCAAGGATGGTTTCTCAACCCCTGAATCCGAGCTCGTAACTCCCCGGCGGAAGTCCCACGGCGCCACCGGATTAGCATCCGCCCAAAGCCCGACGCGCTCACGCCGCGCACGGCTCTCCGCATTCATCAGGACTTCGTTATCCTTGGCATACTCGCGGTACCACCACGCAAACCCATTTGAAACGAGCGCGACATTGAGGTTCTTGCCATCCACACTGACCACACCCACACTGCGCCCATAACGATCCGTCTCTTTGACATCCACAGAAACCTGCTTGCCAAAAACCATCTGACTCGTAAACTGCTTGGACTTATCGCCAAAGGCCTGGGCCTTCTCAGGAGCATCCACGCCATCCAAACGAACCTTGACCTGCTTCTTCGCAGGGGTGAGAACCGTGACCGTATCGCCATCCGCGACGCTGACGACTTTGCCCGTGATGACATCCGCGAATGCCACCGAACAAACCACAAACGCCGCAACCACCGCCGAAAATCGCTGCATGATGTGTGTCATAGCGGAAACATACCATGAAATCGCATGGCTGAGATGCGTTGACGCAGGCGACACCATTAGGCCGCCAGGGCATCCACTCGGTAGAATCGAACCACCATGGAACTTGAGAACTACACACGGGATGGCGGTGCCATCGAATACTCAAAGGCTGCAAACCCGCTCGCAAATGGCACGACACCCCCGATGCCAATCTTTGAGTTTCCGCCTGACAACTACGAAGGACGGCCAACGGGCATCACGCCACTCGACCTTTCAGAATTGCTCAGGTGTGACAGTCCCGCGAGCAGCCCGGGACTCCTCGCGAGCTTTATCCATGTCACCGCTGGCGACACGCTGACCGTGCGCGTTAATGCCACATCCCAGCTGATCTTTACGCGCTGTGGAACGGGCATCATCACGATTCCCGAAAGCGATGCATCCATTCCGTACCAATTGGGTGATCTCGTGACCATCCCGGCGACAGCGGATGTGACCATTTCCGCAACCAGTGACACGATTTTGTACTGGGTGCACGATGAGCCATTGCTACGTTATTTGGGCGTCACGGCAACCGAGCCGAAGTTCCGGCCGACGCTTTATCCATGGGATGTGACCCTTGCGGCCGTCCACGATGCGCTGAACGACCCGGAATCCGGCAAGCGCTCCCGTATCAGTGTTCTCCTGACCAATACGCATTTCCCGCAGACGATGACGATCACGCTCGTCCTCTGGGCGATGATTGGTATCCTCCCGGTGGGTGCGAACCAGCTTCCGCATCGGCATCAGAGTGTGGCGCTGGATTACATCATCGATGCAAAACCGGGCTGTTACACGCTGGTTGCGGAGCATGTGGATGATGCCGGCCGGATGATTGATCCGATCAAAGTGCCTTGGTACTCCGGAGGGGCATTCACCACGCCGCCGGGCTACTGGCATTCGCATCACAATGAGAGCGGCGAAAATGCGTACTTAATGCCCATCCAGGATGCGGGCATCCATACCTATATGCGCACACTGGACATTCGTTTTCATAAGGATAATGAGCATTAGGGGATGGGTTTATTTATCTGACATTTGCGCAAAATGTTGAATGTAAGAGCTACTAAATGCTGGCGATGTCGGTTGGTTGCTTACGACAGGGAGGACTGAAATGAACGCAGCTAAGAAACAACGTCTGGAAGATGCTGGCTTTCGTGTTGGAACGCCTGCGGACTTCCTGCAGCTGTCGACCGCAGACTGTGAGCTGATTGAGCTTCGCCTGTTGCTTGATGCAGCCATTCGTGAGCGCAAGTCCATTTCAAATGTCTCTGAAGCAACGCATAACTCTCCAGAACCTGCACACGGAGAGCCAACATTTGATGCACTTCTGCGCGATTACTTTTCCACTGGGGCATCCTTGCGTGAGCTCATCCAAGTGATGAACGCAAAGCTACCTGTGTTGGCATAAATAGTTTTTCGTGCGGGCTGGCCACATCGGAACAGCAAAACCAGCCCGCACCGCCGGGGAGCGGATGGACGGTCCTTCCCGGCGCAAGACAGAACACATTAAAGCACTGCCTTGTTCTGATGACCTGGTGGATGGAGCAATGCCATCATCACCTGGGCACCTGATTACTGAAAGTGCATCGATGTGGCAGACTCCAACACTGGATGCAAAGCTTTCCAGTTGAATTTACCGGAGGTAGATAACAGCTGATGGCTGGAATGTGGCAGTTTATCTGGTGACTATCACCGTTCATCGCAACCATTATCAATACTTAGTTCGTGGTGACTGTTGGAAAATAAAGTTTGGCATTGTTTGAACGCTGGGAACCAGTACGGAACAACAGCATCACTGTATAAATGAAATGAAAGCCTTCTAGCTAGCTTGGGCGCCGGCGGATGGCCCGGATGCTCCCGGCGAGCAAGTCGCCCACCGCGGTGGCCGCGATGATTAACATCCACAGCATCGCTGAATCCACAGCTGGCTTTGTCTGAAAAACACCCGCATCAAGGGCATCCTCAAAGGCTGAATACATGCGCTGGATGCCGGAAACACGCTGCGCGTGATAACGGGCGTGTGCATCGGCATTGTCTTTCCAGAGCTTTTCGGCCTCTATCCGCGTTTTGACACGGACCATTTTGGGTGACTTGGCGACACGGGTCACCGCACCCGGAGCCAGCCAGCCGGCTGTACTCTTGATACGCGGATGCGGGATGTTGTCGGTAAACATCCGCTGCTGGACCGCAAACAACTCTGATTCCTCACGGACGGTTTTTAGCTCAGGCTCCCACATCTTTGCACCACGGGATGCCAGCCACCGCGGGCCATTGACCCAGTCCTCACTAGGGTTTGTAACGGTCGTAAACCCGCTGGTGAGCGAGAGCAGAATGACGACTGGGAGGCCGAAACGGATCACACGTCGGTAGATACGCGTCGCTGTGAATACGCCCGCAATGCCAACCAGGAGTCCAATGAAGATGAGCAGATACCCGACCAGGCCGAGGGGATAGCTGAGCGCAAGCTGTAAAAGTCCGAGCGCTGGAATCAGGATGAGCGCCAACACGCGGGCCTTATCCGTGTCCGCCACGCTCTTCGTTACCGCCCGCTCCACCTCTTCGAAATTTTCTGCAGACTGCTCAGCCACAGCGTGATCCGTCCCGCTGGAAGACACATCACTGCTGGACGCACGCGTACTATGTACAAACTTCTGCATAATGCATTCTAACGGCATCCGTCACGGGACCGTATCGGTACAAAGCTGCTGAACAGCACTTCGGCTGACATTCGTGTACATTCACATCAGGGGATTCACAGGCGAAGAGATCCAATCAATAGAAGTTGGTGACATCAATTGGAAAATGTAACGATTCACATCCTCGACAGAGCCAAATGTGGGCTTGTGGCTGGGCAGAAGATGCTGATTCCGACTATCGCAAATTTAGAGGCTGCGTTGCCGCTTTTGTCTCCAGGCGTTGTGACATCTGAGAAAGCGTTTCGCGCACTCGTAGCCGAACCCTTTAATGCGGATGGCTGTTGTACATTCGCTACGAACAAAGCGCTCAAGTCCATTACGGAAGCGGCATGCGCCCGACTCGCAGATGGCATTTCACAATCCAATGTGATGCCATTTTGGAGGGTCATCACTCCCGGGAGTACTATCGCAAAGCGGCTCAGTCTCGATGCCGGAACGCTGCGGCAGCTCCTTGCAAACGATCTCTGTCACTAAAAAGGCATTGCGAATCGATACGCACATCCATGTCTGCAGTGTCGCAGGTAAATCTACTGGTTGAAGCATCAAGCCAAGGTGCTAGACACACTTGGATAGTGTTTAAATTAGTAAAGTTACTGTAAGTGTAACGTAGAACTATGCATACAATGAATATGTGTTACAAACGTCAGCATTCGGCATGAAAGGTGCAAATGGTTTCATCGTGAACCACATTGCCCTTGCCTGCCGCAACATCATCCTGCTTTTTGCAGTGGTGTTTTCGCTGTCGGTGATGCCTGCAAATGCACAGGATTCTCTCGTGCTTGAAAGCAACATCCAGATGATCTCAGTGGCACAACCTTTCACGCCAGATACGCACGGCCAATCGTGTATGTGTGCTGACTGCAACCACCTCAAGTGTTGCTGTAAAGCGATGACAGACACCACGCCGGTGTTGCGTCCGGTCTGCGCACTGCCAAACACAGAGCTCTTGAATGGTTCATCTTTTGCGCCCCGATGTACAAATGGAATCAATCAGCTCACACTCGCTGGTGGATTTACGTCCATCCTTGAAGCAAAAATCCCTACCGCGGATGCAGCTGCAAACAAGTGGTCATCCAGGCCACCGCTTGCGCCTCCGCGAGGCTGATTCCATTTCCTGACAAGTACCAGGCGATGACGGCTATGCAGC
>CAIRTT010000327.1 GCA_903881535.1 uncultured Armatimonadota bacterium | reverse complement strand
TTCCGCGCGATGAATCCTGCGCAGCAGGCAGCGGCTCTCGAGCTGATGTCTAGCTGTCTTTCTCAGCTTGGTATGGACAGGGTGCGATCGATTCGCGACACCGAACTCGTCCTACGGTCCATGGAAAATGCCGCACCTGATTATCGAAACCCAGATAAATACTTTGTGACCATCTTTGGTACACCTTCAAAGGACAAGCGCTGGGCTTGGCGCTTCGAAGGGCACCATGTAACGCTGAACTGGACGATGGAAGGTGACAAGGTTGTCGGAAGCACCCCGCAGTTCTTCGGCAGCAACCCGGCGCGTATCCCGGCAGGTCAGAACATGGCAGGCTTTCGACTCCTCCCCAAGGAAGAGGACAATGGCCGCGCACTTGTAAAATCATTGTCTGCAGAGCAGGCTACAAAGGCCGTTATTGGCGACAAAGCTCCATCGGACATCCTGACTGCGGCAAACCGTGAGGCGATGCGCCAGAGCGAAGCCGGTATTCCTTTTGATGCTCTGAATGCGGACCAGCAAAAGGCACTTAAGGACCTGGTTGCGGTTTATGCAGCGGCACAATCCGACAAAATCAGCCGTGCCCGCCTTGCGTCCATCAATAAAGAAGGCTGGAAGAACGTTGTTTTTGCGTGGATGGGTGGAATGGAACCTGGACAGGGCCACTACTACCGCATTCAGGGTAAGTCATTCCTCGTGGAATATGACTGCACCCAAAATAACAACAACCATATTCATGCTGCGTGGCGTGACTTCGGAACTGACTTTGGCGGGAAAGTTCCCAGCGCGGATGCACTCGGAGAGCACTTGTCCTCCGGCCATGACATCGCAGAGCAGCAGTCCAGGTAGGTCTTCCGATGTCCGATGCAGATGCTGACCATCCGATACATGCTCCTGATATCCAGGATCTTAGCGAGGATGCGGTTGCAGCCGCGCACGCACGTGCCTATGCGATTATCGATCAGGCCGCAACACGCCGGTCTATTGACCGTGAGCTACTGCTAAGGTCGTATCACTACGCCTTCGAAAAACACTCAGCCCACCGGAGAAAATCCGGTGAGCTGTATATCACCCACCCCATCGAGGTTGTGGGAATCCTGATGCAGCTTGAGGTGGACACAGCGACCATGGCCGCGGGGTTCCTCCACGATGTTATCGAGGATTGTGAAATAACCAAGGCTGACCTCACAGAGGCATTCAGTGCTGAGATTGCCACACTGGTGGATGGTGTTTCCAAACTAAAATTAGCCGACTTTGAGCGCTTGGCGCCTGATTTAGCTGCGGCGGCGAAAGAAAAAGACAAGGATTCCTCCAAGAGTCTTGTCACTGGCACGACCAAAAAGCGTCCCCATGAAGCACGCTCGAGTGCCGAAAACCTTCGCAAGATTTTGCTGGCCATGGCGCGTGACCTCAGGGTGATGGTCATCAAGCTTGCAGACAGGCTCCACAACCTTAAGACCATTACCGGGCTTGCACCGGATCGCCAGCAGCGGATGGCTGAAGAGACGCTGTCGGTTTATGCACCTCTGGCAGCGCGCCTCGGTATTTGGGATTTGAAGTGGCAGCTCGAAGACCTTGCCTTCAAAACGCTCCAGCCTGTCGAATACAAACATCTAACCGAGCAGATCGCCCGCACGCGCCGTGACCGTGAGGCGGATATCGCTGAATCAATCAGCACGCTGCGCTTGGCGTTTGATCAGGGCACGTTGGAAGTCGAAATAAACGGACGCCCAAAGCACCTCTGGTCCATCTACAAAAAGATGAACGAGCAGGAGATTCCTCTCTCTGACATTTACGATTTGATCGCTCTGCGTGTCATTGTCGACAATGTGCCTGACTGTTATGCAGCGCTTGGTTTGGTCCACGAGACCTACCTCCCAATTCCGGGTAAGTTCGATGACTACATCGCCAAGCGGAAGTCCAATGGCTATCAATCGCTCCACACCAAGGTCTACGGACCACGGGGTGAGCCACTTGAAGTCCAAATTCGAACTTGGGAGATGCACAAGACCAGCGAATTTGGAATTGCTGCGCACTGGGCTTACAAGGAAAAAGGGGACGGCGCGGTCGCTGGCAACAACGACTTTGAGCGCAAGATGGCTTTTTTGCGTAAGCAGCTGTTTGAATGGCAGCGGGATGCCCGTGACACAAGTGAATTCCTCAGCCAGGTCTCAACCGACTTGTTTACAAGCCAAGTCTTTGTGTTTACGCCGCGCGGGGATGTCATCGACTTGCCAACTGGCGCAACACCAATCGACTTTGCGTACCGTATCCACACAGGTATTGGCGAGCACTTGGCAATCGCCCGTGTTAATGGCAAGACGGTTCCGCTTTCTTATCAGTTTGATAATGGTGATATCTGCGAAGTTATCAGTCGGCCCAATGCAACACCAAGTCTAGACTGGCTGGGAGTTGCAAAGTCATCCCATGCAAAGAACAAAATCCGTCACTACTTCCGCGTGCAGCGGCATGACATCAGTGTTGTGCGGGGACGGGAAGCCATCACCGATGAGCTTCACCGCTTAGGTCTCTCGACGGAAATCATTAAGGATGCGAAGCGTCTCCTCGTTCTCGGACAGGCCTTTAACAAGGAAACCGGCGAGGATCTCTTTGCCGCAATTGGGTTTGGTGACACCCCACTGGGTGCCGTCATTCACCGGATTCGTCGCGAATACGATGACTCTCCCGATCCAATGCTTCGCCTACCAAAGCGCGGTACCGGGCAAACGAGTAAGCTTTCCATCACCACGGACAAGGTGGATGGCGTTGCGATTGTGCGTGCCAAGTGCTGCCTCCCGCTCCCGGGCGACACCGTGATTGGGTATGTGACGCGTGGACGTGGGATGGTTTTGCACCGTGATGGCTGTACGAACATCGCGAACTTCAGGCTACAGGAACCTGAGCGCCTCCAGGAAGTCGATTGGACTGCGGGTGGACGTTATGCAACGGGAGTGATTATCGAGACATTGGACCGCACCGGGTTGCTGCGCGATGTCACCGATGTCCTTGCGGGGTCGGACACTTTTATCACGGGAATCAACACGTATTCACACCGTGACAAGGGCACGGCAACGCTGCGCATTGATCTGGACAGCCCTAGTTTGATCCACCTTGAGACGCTTATCAGAAAGCTACAAGTCATTCCAGACTTGCTCGCGGTGTACCGTTTGGGTGTTGGCGCGGATGAGATTGAGCCTCCAAGCCGGCTGGCTCATGTGTAAACGTTGGGACCTGCTAAGCGTGTTTGAAGTATGCAGTCCCAAGTCAAACAGTGTTTGAGTCCCACGAAAAGCAGGACTATGGAGATAGACGGTTGAACCGGAAGTCCGATGCCCGGTCATGTGGACCCAGCGTATGCTTCGAATGTGTAATGGCACTTTTTGTATGCAGAGGTTAGCCATCTGACATATGTTTCAGCCGGCAACAGATGCTGTCACGAGGCAACAATTGGTTGAAAAGTGCTGGATAATACAACGGATTTTTGAAGGTATGGAAGGGGAATTAAAGGGATGACAGAGACGTTCAACCCGGATACATCTACCGCGACAACTACGGTCGCACTTGTAAGGGACACAATCCGCCGCCAACCGAATGCCTGTGCGCTGACATACAAAGTCGGTAAGGAATGGACCGAGACAACCTGGAAGCAAATCGGCGAACAATCCAACGCCGCCAGCCTCGCCCTGAAGGCAGCAGGAATCGCTCCCGGTGACAAGGTTGCCATCCTTTCGGAAAATGAACCTAAGTGGTTACTTGCAGACCTTGCAGTTGTCACCCTAGGCGCTGCAACCGTCGGTATCTACCCCACGTTGCCGTCACAACAGGTTTCGTTCATCCTCAGAAACTGTGGCGCGAAGGCGATTTTCGTTCAAGACAAAAAGCAGCTAGCGAAGGTGATGTCCATTCAGAATGAATGTCCAGACCTTGCCACTGTGGTTGTTTTCGCAGATGCAGATGCAACAGAAACAGTTCCTGCATTTACAGCATTCACCGCACCATTCGCTGGTCAGCCTGAGCTACTGGTTGCAGCAACCCCCGATGACGTTGCGGTCCTCATTTACACAAGTGGAACCACGGGAGACCCGAAGGGTGCGATGCTAACGCACCGTAACCTCGTGTCCAACGCGAAGGCAACCTACAAACACCTCGTGGTTGGCGATGCCGTCGTTGGCCCCGATGACACGTTTTTAAGCTTTCTTCCTCTGGCACACTCGTTTGAGCGCATGATTCACCTCCTGGCACTGGCGGCTGGTTCAAAAGTCGTTTACTCACACGGTGTTAGGACGCTCATGGATGAGATGGCGACACAAAAGCCAACGATCATGGGGTGTGTCCCACGCGTCTATGAGTCCATCCAGGAAAAGCTGATGGAAACCGCGGCAAAGGGTCCTGAAAAGAACCGCAAGCTCTTCGATGAGACGATTGCCGTTGGTAAGAAGATGCTTGAGTACCGTCAGGCAGGAAAAGTCCCTGGAATCGTGACCGCAACTAAGCATCTAGTGCTGGACAAGCTCGTCGCCGAGAAAGTCCGCCAGAAGTTCGGTGGGCAGTGGCGTTTCTGGATATCAGGCGGCGCAGCCTTGAACCCAGATACGGCGCGCTTCTTTATCGCACTTGGCTTCAACCTCCTCGAAGGCTACGGCTTGACCGAAACCAGCCCTGTTATCTCGATCAATCCCGTTGGAAAGCAAAAGGTTGGCACCGTCGGTACGGTTATTGAAGGTGGAGAAATCCTGATTGCCGCCGATGGCGAGATCTGCTACCGTGGCGAGAATGTGATGAAGGGTTACTTCAACAATCCGATAGCAACAGGGGACATGATTGACTCTAATGGCTGGCTGCATACCGGTGATATCGGCACCTACGAAGGTGGCTACCTCAAAATCACCGACCGCAAGAAGGACATTATCGTTCTTGCAAATGGCAAGAATGTCTCGCCATCCCCGATTGAAGCAGCTATCAAGGAAAGCCCTTACATTCAGGAAATCGTGTTGCTGGGCGACAAACAAAATGTCTGTTCAGCGCTCGTGATCCCTAACATTGATCGCTGTATCACGTGGGCTGGTGAGCAGGGTGTTACCCTCGCGGATGGAGATGCCGTTATCGCAAGCCCGGAAGTCAAGAAGCTGATTAAGAGTGAAATCGACAAGTATTCTAACTGGCTTGCAGACTTCGAAAAAATCCGTCGCTTCACGCTGCTGAACACGACCTTCTCGATTGACGGGGGCGAACTGACACCGACGATGAAAGTCAAACGCCGCGTCATCAATCAGAAGTTTGCGGCTGAAATATCTGCACTGTTTGGAGATGGCGCCTAAGACAGTTATCCTTGGAGGTCGGAATCACAAGACTGCCCTCCAAGGATACGAATCACCACGACCGATATACATCACGCCGCTGTGACAGCCCCCTTGCAGATATATAAGCATCGGGAATGAACGAGAAGCCAAAATGAAACCTTCCCAAGCATCATCCAAAAGCTTCTCAGACACGCCAGCGTGGTACCTCTGCACAAGTGCGTTTTGGTTTGCCACCAGCTTCAAGTGGTTCATCCTCTTCATTTTGCTACCGCTGCAAGTTGGCCTGCTTGCGAAGTCGGGCGAGGCGAATCAGGCGTGGGGTCAGGTTGTGGCCCTAGGGGCGGCTTGGGCGATGATAGGCCCTGCCCTCTTTGGCTGGTTATCCGACCGGTCCACATCCCGATTTGGAAGACGCCGCCCGTTCATCGCCATCGGTGCCGCGATGACGGTCATCGCTCTCGCTTTTCTCGGGGCTGCCAACTCGCTGCCACTGATGATGATTGGCTACCTCTTTCTGCAGGTTTCGGACGATGTCGCCACGGGCCCATATGCATCCGTGCTGCCCGATCTCGTCCCGGTTGCGCACCGGGGCAAGGCAAGCGGCATCATCGGGCTTCTACAGCTATCCGCACAAATCGTCGCGGCAGTGGTTGGATTCCTTCTCTCCGG
>CAIRTT010000326.1 GCA_903881535.1 uncultured Armatimonadota bacterium | reverse complement strand
GGTCCAGCAGCTCAAGCGCTGCATCCTGGCCGATGACGGCATCACTGCCGATGTCCAGTAAATCCCAGCCCCCCAAGACGGGGATGCTTCCCCGGTGGAAATGAACACCCTTGCCGATACGGGCACCCAGCATCCTCAAAATAATGTTGACTATGAATGTCCCTTCAATCAGCATCCAGGGGATTTGCCTTACAGCGTGCATCACCAACCAGATTCGAAACCCGCCAAGCGTCCAGATACCCGTGGAGCCTGCTTTGTACCGCCCGATTACCAGCCATTTAAGAACAATAGCCCGCAATGCCAGCGAAGCAACCCACGTAACTGTCGATGCGATTCCCATCAGTGGGACGATGAACAGCAGCAGCACTAGCGGAAGGTTGATGGTGGGTAGTGCAAAAGATGCCAACCAAGAAGCGCCAAGCGCGGCGAAAACCAGCTCGGAAAGTAGAACCACTCCCTGAAGAAGTGAGATCAACAGTGGGAATTGCTTTTGCGGTGTGTCAGCCGTACCACTGGGCTCGGCTAGCTTGCTTTCCACCGACGATGGTGTAATCCGTGTGGCGATCTCACGAATCGTACGCGCTTCGTAAATGTCGCGGACGGTCACACCAGCAGTGAGCTCAGCCATCCGGAGGCGCGACACCCATTTGGCTGCAAGCAACGATGTTCCACCAAGCCCGAGGAAAAAGTCGGCATCCACAGATATCGTTACGACCGGGATACCGAGAACGATGGCGGCGGCATCAACGAGACGTTGTTCCAGCTCGGTTTCTGCAACGACAACCGGACCGTCATCCCCAAGTGCTGGTGCCTGCTCAGGAAGCGCATCCCGCTTGACCTTGCCTCCGACCGTTCGTGGAAGCGCATCGATGTGCCCGTAGCAGCTTGGGACCATGTAAAACGGCAGGCGCTCCGCAAGCTGGTCACGGATGTCCGCAAAGTCGATGTCAGCAACCGCAGACACAACCCACGCCGCCAGCTCTTCCCGGCCGCCGCTCCCTTGCACGCGGCAGGCGGCTTCGAGGATGCCTGGGATGCGAACGAGCTCAGCCTCGATTGCCTCGAGCTCTATTCGGTAGCCACGCAGTTTGATTTGGGCATCGATGCGACCCATGCAGTCGATATCGCCACTTGGCAAAATGCGTGCGAGGTCGCCCGTCCGGTAGACACGGCCCATCTCGGGAAGCGTGACAAACTTCTCGGATGTCAGCTCGGGGCGGTTCCGGTAACCGACGGCCAGCCCGGGACCTGCGATGCAGAGCTCTCCCGCATCACCAAGCTGCACGGGTTGCAGCGAGTCATCCAGAATAAACGCCTCGAGGTTACTGACAGGCTTTCCAATCACAACGGGTACGCCCGGCAAAATCTCGGCACGCGTTGCGGTCACCGAACACTCGGTCGGTCCATAGCCATTGACGAGGCGGCGTCCGGGCGCCCATGCATCCACAACATCCGGGGGCAGCGCCTCCCCGCCAACGTAAATGATTCTAAGGTCCGGCAAAGCCTCCGCCGGGTTGTCGCAGCCCATCGTCCGTAGCAAGGTCGGCGGCGGACAGAGCACCGAAATACGCTCATTCTGCAGCCAGGTCACGAGGTCGGGCCCGAGGCGTGCGACTTCATCGGACATCACGACGACGGTGCCGCCCACGGCCCACGCCAGCCAGATTTCCTCTAGCGATGAGTCATAGGACAGCGATGACCCTTGTGCGCAGCGATCGCCGGGTTGGATATCGAAATATTCGATGTCGCTTGCCACAAGGTTGGAAATCCCGGCATGGGGAATCATCACGCCTTTGGGCAAACCCGTGGTCCCGCTGGTGTAAATCAGATACGCAAGGTCGCTTGTTTCCCGCCCCGCAACGACATGCGGCTGCGGAAATATCCCGTTCATCAGCGTTTCATTGGTGATGACGCGCGTGGATGGGTAGCCGACATCCTTCAGGACATTTGCAAATGTCTCATCCGTGATGACAACTGTTGGCGTGGCATCGGTCAGGATGCGCTCGATATGCCCGGCGGGAAACACGGGGTCAATCGACACGAAGGCGGCCCCGCAGCGGTTGATGCCAAGCTGGGCTGCGTAAGCGAACGGGTTTGTCCGCGGCGTAAGGATGGCCACGATATCGCCACGCACTACCCCCATGGCTGTGAGGCAGGCGTGAATGTTTGCGGCGCTGCTGTCCAGCTCCCCGTACGTCAAACGGACACGTGGATGCTCCTCACCAAACGGCGGCGGAATGTCAAGCGCAATCGCATCCGGCCAGCGCCGCACGGCATCATCAAAGAATGTCTCCAGCAGCATTACAGCGTGCATTCTCCCGTCATCGCGCGGTGCTGGCATTCATGATGTTCAGCGTTTATCGCCATCACCAATCGTACGCATCCGCTCAATCCACTTGGGATCATCCATCCGCATGGATGGCCTCTCCCCACGGCGCTTCTCGAACTTTGGATCATCCGGGTCCATC
This sequence comes from uncultured Armatimonadota bacterium, assembly GCA_903881535.1. Lineage (GTDB taxonomy): Bacteria > Armatimonadota > Armatimonadia > Armatimonadales > Armatimonadaceae > CAIRTT01. The sequence continues at coordinate 206 of CAIRTT010000326.1, read as the reverse complement.
GTATCTGCAGGCTTAAAAATGCGCGGATCGACATTGGTATGTTTGAATGGCGCAAAGGTCGGCTTGGTGCTGAGCATGTCCGAGAGGTCGGTTGCGGTCATATCAAATAGGTTGTTCGGTCCGAGCTTGAAAATTCTGTAAATGGTTTTGATGATGCTCATGATGCTGGTGTGCTCATGGCTTACATAGCCCGGCTTGACCCACGG
>CAIRTT010000325.1 GCA_903881535.1 uncultured Armatimonadota bacterium | reverse complement strand
ATCGCGGATTCCGCAGAGCGGCGTTCGGAGTCTGTCTTAGCACGGGATGCGCGCAGCTGTGCTTGTCTAAAGTCGGATTCGTAGCGTGAAACAGATTGTTGGGCGCTGCGGAGATCACGTGTGATGCTTGAGACACGTGACCGGAGGCTGGACAGCCGTGAGCGAAGTCCGCTACAAGCCGGATTTTCTCCGCGCCCTTGCTGAGGAGCACTGACTGCTGCAAGTGGAAGCGCAGCCATGATGAGTCCGACAACGATCAGTGATTTCATCTGCATAATGTTCTCCATTGAACGACTTATTGGTGGTGCGTGACGCATCATAACCATTTGATTGTCATCAAAACCCACACAGGTTGTTGTACCATTGCATCCCACAACCCAGTTGGTATCTGTTACAGTTGGACAAACGTATTTCTAAGGACCAAGCAACACAATGGAAATCTTCATCCCCCGTTTTTCCCGCCGCCAGCTGATGCAGCTCGCGCTCGGTGGTGCCAGTGCTCTGAGTGCTCACGGTGCCTTTGCCGAGTATTTGTCAAAGCCTCCTGTTCTGACTCCTGCGCAAACCGAAGGGCCTTTTTATCCGGACAAGCTCCCACTCGATACAGACAATGACTTGATTGTTTTGAATGATTCGCTTACATCCGCGGTGGGTGAAGTCACCTACTTATCAGGACGTGTCCTTGATGCCCGCGGTGAGCCGGTTCGCGGGGCGCTGGTTGAGATTTGGCAATGTGATGCCTACGGTAACTACCGCCATACACGTGGCGTTAACCCAAAGGGAGGGCAGCAGCCAGACAGTAACTTCCAGAGCTTTGGGCGTTTTCTTACGGGAAGCAAGGGCGAGTACCTCTTCCGAACCATCAAGCCCGTGGCGTATCCTGGTCGTGCACCCCATATTCACATGGCGATCAAGCGCAAGGGTGAGGAAAAGTTTGTGACCCAGTGCTACATCAAGGGGCATGCGCAAAACGAAACCGATGGCGTGATTAAGGGACTCAAGGACAAAGCGCAGCGAGAGTCTGTGATGGTCGCTTTTGATGCACTTAAGGGGAGCGCCGCGGGGGAGCTGGCGGCACGCTTTGATGTCGTTCTGGGGTACACGCCGAAAGAATAATCACTTCCTGCCTTCGCTGCTCCCGACGGAAATCCACGCATCCTCGATGAGCTCGCGTAGCAACTCGTCATCCAGATGTTCAAGCCGCACGACGACCGCCGGGTAGCCGTTGTAGTGAGGGTCATCCACGTAGAGCTCGGGTGGGCCAGTGGCAATCAGGGCTTCTTTTTTGGTGATGCCTGGAACCCGAAACGCCCAGATGTCCGGATTCGGGAGCTTTGGCTTTTTAGGCTCAACACGCTCCATCCATTCCCAGCAAATCCCTTTACTACGTCTACGCACCGGGATACCAAATGCCCGCTGAGGACCATCCCCTTCGACAACACCGGGATAGGAAAGCGCGATGCGCTGGATGTCTGCAAACGTCGCCATGCTCAAATCCTATCGGGAGTAGACGTAACGGTGCACTCTTGCATTTGAAACGGACAAATGCAGGAATCAAATGATGTTTTGACGCAATCCGTGACATGGTTACAACCACCAAATCATTTGCACAGCCTCCCCTTTGGCTCGCGCTGCTCGCGGGTGCTGCGGCAGGCGGGATGGGCTGGGGTATCCGAGGCCAGTACGGGCACGAGACAGGTGCGATGATTGCTGGTGCCTTAGTTGGGTTTACATTAATGTTGCTTTACGGGGCGCATTTACAACCGAGAACGGTGTTCGTGGCGATCGCGATGCTGACCGTTGGGGTCGGCATCGGTGGTCTTGAGACCTACGGGCAGACGATTGGCCTCACGCAGAACAAGGAAGTACTCGGAAACACATCGGCATTTGTGTGGGGTGAGCTTGGCCTCTTTATAAAGGGCGGGCTCTGGATTGGCATCGGCGCGACATTTTTTGGCAGCGCGCTGAGCGGGCGTGGTTGGACCCTAAAACAGATTTTAAGTGTCCTCGGGATTATGATGGCGACCTTTCTCATCGGTCAGCTGCTTCTCAATGCGCCTTTCGATCCCGAGGGGCATCGGTTGCCGATGCTGTATTTCTCCGCAGATTGGCGCTGGACCCCGGATGCCACACTCGATGTTCTAAAGCCCCGGCCAGAGCGCTGGGGTGGCTTATTGTTTACCTGGCTTGCCTTGATGAGCTATCGCGGCTTTGTCCAGCGGGACCGCCTCGCGGTGATTTTTGGCTGTGCCGGGTTTGTCGCGGGAGGCATCGGGTTTGCCGGAGGGCAGCTGTGGCAAGCGGGGCATGTGTGGTTCCCGGATGTCTACAAGCAGGTGTTTGGCCAGGTGAATGGGATGGTGAACTGGTGGAACATCATGGAAATCACCTTTGGCACGATTTGGGGCGGTGCGCTTTCCGGCCTTATGTACAGATATCAGGGTGAGCTGCGAGAGTATCCGGACTCGGATGGAAAACCATGGCCATCAGTTTGGGTGTACGTGCTGGCAGGCATCCATGTGTGTCTGTTGTACGTTTGGACATTTTGTAGCTTCCCTTGGTTTGATGCGGTGGCGGACCTTGGAATCCCGATGACGGTGTTGCCGTTGGTGTTGATTGTCACCGGGGGTGTTCGCGGCGCCGCGATTGTCGCACTGCCTTTGACAGCGTTGCCGATTGTGGCGAAGACGTATGTTGCGCTGTGTGTGGATGCACTCCGTTTACCGCGTACATCCGGGTTCGCCTGGCTGGTCATCATTCCACTGGCGATGATCATCGGGGCGATATCAACGCGCCAGACGAAAGCGGCGCCGCTGCTTGCAACCGGTCTCGCGGTTGTGACGCTTGTCTACTTCGGCCTCAACTTTGCGTTCTTCGACTTCCCGTGGCCCTGGCTTGCGCCGACTGGCCGGTCCCACAGCGCGTTGTTGTTTACATTGGATGTCGTAGTTCTAATGGGGATGATTTGGTGGATGGGCCGGCGAAAGCGCTCAGAAAAACCATTAACGTAGGAGGCTATAGGATGATTTTGACACCGCTTTTACCATTTATCGTGACCTTTATTGCTCCAATCGGGCTGGTTACCATTCAGCAGACACGTACCATTACGGCGCAACCGACCGAGTCACGCGTTTACAAAAACGATCTGAAGGCGCATTTTTTCTTCCCGAAGGGCTGGAAAGCATCCGATAAGCGTCCCGCAATTGTTCTCTTTCATGGCGGTGGCTGGACCGGAGGAAATCCGGGGACGCTTTATACGCAGGCCGCTGCGGCAGCTGCACGCGGGATGGTGGGCATGAGTGTGCAGTACCGCCTTGCAAAACCGGGGATGGCGCCGGAAGACGCTGTGATGGATGCCCGGTCGGCGATGCGCTATGTGAGAGCAAACGCGGGTGTGTTGGGGATTGACCCGACACGGATTGCGGCTGGCGGAGGTTCTGCTGGTGGGCATCTGGCAGCGCACTGTGGATTGGTGGATGCGTTGAATGACCCTGCGGATGACAAATTGGTCTCCTGTATTCCGAATGCGCTTGTCTTGTTCAACCCCGTCTACGCGAATGGTCCTGGCGAGTATGGAGCCGACCGCATCGGTGCCCGGTTCAAGGAATTTTCACCAGCCGACAACATCCGAAGTGGATGTCCTCCGACATTGGTGATGCTGGGTGAGAAGGACGCATTGATTTCCGTGGCGACTGCGGAGAAGTTCCGTGATGCCCAAAAGGCTGTCGGTATCCGTTCCGAGCTAACGGTTTACAAGGGGCAGGCCCATGGGTTTTACAACCGAGAGCCGTATCGTCAGTTAACGACATCCGCGATGTTGACATTTATTGAGTCCATCGGCTGGCTGCGTAAAACGGATCCTGCTTTGTTGCCAATTTTGGAGACGCCTGGCTTGCCACGGGTGCTTGTAATTGGCGATTCGATTTCGATGGGTTATACATTGCCGCTACGTAAGCTGTTGGATGGCAAAGCGAATGTTGTGCACCCGCCGGTCAACTGTTCGAGCACGTCATTTGGTTTGAAGGAGCTTGACAGCTGGCTTGGCGCAAAACCATGGGATGTTATTCATGTCAACTTTGGCCTGCATGATTTGAAGTATCTCAATGCGGAAGGCCAGCTGGTGTCTCCTGAAAAAGGGACTCTGATTGCGGATCCTGCCATTTATGAGGCCAATTTACGCATGTTGGTTCAGCGCCTGAAGGCGACGAAGGCGAAGGTTGTTTGGGGGATGACAACGCCTGTGCCATCGGGTGCAACCGGGCGTGTCGCCGGCTCGGATACGGTCTACAACGCGGTTGCCCGAAAGGTGATGACAGAGTTAGACATCCCGGTCAATGACCTCCATGCTGTTATCACGAGTTCGCCCACCGGTCTGCAGCAGCCGCGTAATGTTCACTTCACGCCTGCCGGCTACGATGCGCTGGCCGCTGCAGTTCAGAAAGTGGTGCTTCCGCTGCTTCCGGTCGGGAGGTAGGTCGGGAAACCGGGGGGCTTTCTTGTTTTTGCTCTAACAAATCGCGTTTGTTGAAACGGATGATAGGATTTCCCAACGAAACTATGGCAAGAAAAGTCACTGAATGCTTCCAACTAAAGGTTGTCCTAAAAGACATCCGGCCGATGGTCTGGCGCCGCTTGCATGTGCCGGTTGACATCCATCTGGATGACCTCCACCTCGTCCTTCAAGCTGCATTTAGCTGGACAAACAGCCATCTTCATTCCTTTAACTTCGATGATCAAGTGTACTCATCATCGTATGAGCCTGGTGATTTGACGGAGCTAAACATGCTCGATGACCGTGGCATTCCATTGTCATCCCTTGTAAACACCCCCGGTCAAACGTTTCGCTACACCTATGATTTTGGTGATGACTGGCAACACATCGTTACCTTGGAAAAGCAATTGACAGGCGATTCCTTCCGCAAATATCCTTTGTGCTCCGAAGGTATGCGTGCGGCTCCCCCGGAGGATTGCGGCGGCCCTCCTGGTTTCGCACAGCTCCGGAGCATCATCAAGAATCCAGCACATCCCGAATATCAGTCCTATTGCGAGTGGATTGGCTACCCTTATTTCCCGGATCTTTGTGATATTGCGTGGTTTGATAGACGCCTCAGCAAGCTGCGTAAAGAAGCCAAGTTACAGAGATCGCTTTGAGAACACATCCACAGCATCGGATGTTGTGAGCAAGGCAATGAAACGAAAAGCCCCCCGGGAAACCGGGGGGCTGTATCGTTATCACCCCATCTTGGTCCCTATTCCCTGTGCAGATGATAGGATTTCCCAACAGAAATATGGCAAGAAGTGTAAACAGCATTTTTCAGCTAAAAGTCGCGCTGAAGTCGTCCAGGCCACAGATATGGCGAAGGGTACTCGTTCCATCAAACATCCCGATGGACGAGCTTCACCTCGTTTTTCAGGCTGCATTAGGGTGGACAAATAGCCACCTGCATTCGTTCAAAATTGACTCGTTAGAATATTCGCTGTCCTACGAACCGGGAGACTTGACTGACCTTAAGATGCTGGATGAATACAGAATTCCATTGGATTCACTCATCAATAAGGTCGGGACAACGTTTGAATACACCTACGACTTCGGGGATGACTGGCAACACACGGTGACATTTGAGAAGCGACTCGATGTAAATCCAGACCTGAAGTACCCACTTTGTATCGATGGCAAAATGGCCTGTCCCCCCGAGGATGTCGGCGGCACGTACGGGTTTGCTCAGTTCCGACGCATCATGCGTAACCCGCAGCATCGGGAATACGCTGTATACACCGAATGGGTTGGGTATGTATTCGATCCCGAACGGTGCGATTTTAGCCGCTTTGCAAAGGACTTGAAAAAGCTACAGCAGCAAGCAGCCATCGAACGCTATCTTGGATAGTGAGTGAACCGCTCAGCTCACCGCAAAAGAGTTCGATGACGGGGTGGATTCTAATCTGAACACTACCAGCGATTAATTTCAATGCGATATTGACGTATCTATCAAAATACATCAAGATAGATCATGTATTCATCACTGAATCCATCAATCCTGATGAGCTTAAGTACCTACAAGCCTAGCCTTGAGCAGCTGCGGATGATTAGCGGCATCGATGAGTTCAAAGGAGCTTGGCGCCTCCTCAGGACGATAGCACCAGAGCGCCTGAGCGCCCTGCGACGCATCGCCACGATCGAAAGTATCGGCTCATCAACCCGCATCGAAGGTGTCAAACTCACCAACGCACAGGTGGAGGCCTTGCTACAACAAGTCGACCTTAGCCAACTCGTCTCACGGGATGAACAGGAAGTCGCCGGATACGCCGACCTCATGGATGTCATTTTCGCGAGCTGGGAAAGTCTGACGCTTACCGAAAATCACATCAAACAGCTCCATGGCATCCTCCTCAAATACTCTGCTAAAGATGAACGCCATCGGGGGAACTATAAGACCATCCCTAACAATGTCGAAGCATTTGATGCGGATGGTAACCGTATTGGCATCGTCTTTGAAACGTCAAGCCCGTTCGATACACCATTTGCGATGATGGAGCTTGTCCGGTGGACAAGGACAACGCTAGATGAACGATCTGTTCATCCACTCATTGTTATTGCAATTTTCGTTGTGACGTTTCTGGCCATTCACCCATTCCATGATGGCAATGGTCGTCTGTCGAGGGCGCTTACAACGCTGCTTCTCATGCGTTGTGGTTATCACTTCGTCCCGTATATTTCCCTTGAAGCAACGATTGAACTCACTAAGGAAAGCTACTATCTTGCACTGCGGCGCACACAGGGTAGTTTCAACAGCGATTTGCCCGATTGGGATGCGTGGATTGCCTACTTTCTGACCATCCTTCATACGCAAATGACCCAGCTTGAACGGAAAGTTGATACCAATGACATCGGCACATCCCATTTGTCAGAACTTGCACTGGAAATCCTAACACTTGCTACGGAATTCGGACGCATCACAAGCACCGACATCCTGAAAGCCACTAGACAGAAGCCCGGAACTGTCCGCAATCGCTTAAATGACCTTTGTGCGCTGGGGCTGCTGACCCGTCATGGCAAGGCACGCGCGACCTGGTATGTGCGTGGACCGTAAACACAAAATGGCCTCCAGCGAAATTCAACATTCAAGTGGTAATGTGGGGATGTGGGAAAGTCCCACATTTGGAAATGCTTGGAGTTCTGCGCCATGACAATCACTGAACAAACCCTTGAAATCAAAAATGTTGACAGTAAGGGCAGGATTTCACTAGGTAGCAGCCATGCCGGTAAACGCTACGCGGTGAGGGAGCAGCCGGATGGTTCAACACTCTTAACGCCCGTTATCGTGATGCCGGAAACCACCGCACATGTCACGCAGGACAGAATAAGTGCCCTTCTCGCACCGATTGAGAACTTACAAACTAATTGGGATGGCAATGGCTCACTCGCGCCAAAGCCAGCGATGCTTCAATACGCTCGGGAGTTCCTCGGGATACTAACCGGTGCTGCTGTTGCAAGTGGACTTGGCGTTACCAATCCGCTTGTTTCGATAGATCATCGCGGTTACATCACACTTGAGTGGTGGCACAATTCCCGCTCACTAACCGTTTACATTGCTGGGAACAATGCCATCGAGTACCTCAAAGCATGGCGTACTGATATCACTGCCGATATGGAAGATGGATCCATTACCCTGCTGTCCGATGTCATTTCACTCCTTAAGTGGCTGCTTGATGAAGGCCAAGGTTAGCCTTGGAAAATCAAAGTGTCACCGCTAGCGCCGTGTACGTTTCGTGCCATTACCAACCCTCACCGACCCTCTTTACAGGAATCCTCCCTCCATCCGGTGAACCCCTGATACATGGCTGCGAACACTCCAAACATCGTTATCATCCTTGCGGATGACCTGGGCTACGGCGATATCACCTGCTACAACCCGGCATCCAAAATCCCGACGCCTAATATCGACCAGCTTGCCGCCGGTGGCATCCGGGCAACCGATGCCCACTCGCCCGCAGCCGTTTGCTCGCCAACACGCTATGGCCTCCTCACCGGACGCTATCCGTGGCGCGGCATCCTCAAACAAGGCGTCGTCGCCCCGTGGGGAACATCCGCTCTTGAGCGCGATCGCCTCAACATCCCACTTCTCCTCCGCGGCTATGGCTACGCCACGGGATGTTTTGGTAAGTGGCATCTCGGCCTCACTTGGCAGACAAAGGATGGCAATGCCCCAGTACCCGTTGGCAAGGGACTAAGCAATGTCGACTTCACAAAGCCTATTAAAGATGGCCCAACTGAGCGCGGATTTGACACCTGGTTTGGCGTGGATGCACCGAACTTCCCGCCGTATGTCTACATCCAGGATGACAAAACCGTCGGCATCCCCGACACCCATGTCGAGAAAGCCTTCCAGCTCAACCGCCCGGGGCCAAGCCTGAAAAACTGGAACCTCGAGCGCATCCTCCCGGATGTTGGCCGCAAGGCAGCGCAGTGGATCACCGACCAAGCCAAAGCTAAAAAGCCGTACTTTGCTTACATCCCGCTCCCAAGTCCGCACTACCCCATCGTCCCGATAAAAGCCTGGCAGGGCACGACGGCCGCGGGCGCTTATGGTGACTTTGTGGCCCAAACGGATGCGGTTATCGGCGAGATTCTCCAAGCAATCAAGGACACCGGCACCGAGAAAAACACGCTGGTCATTTTCACATCCGATAATGGCCCCGAAGTCGCTGGTGAGGTCAAACCAGGCGTCTATGAGCGCATCGGTCTTTCAGACCACGACTCCCGCGGCGGGCTCCGCGGCGTCAAGCGCGACCTCTGGGAAGGCGGGCACCGCGTCCCGTTCATCGCCAAATGGCCTGCCAAACTTCCATCCGGCACCACGACCGCCGAGACGCTCTGCCACACTGACATCTTTGCGACGATTGCCGGCATTGTCGGCAGCCCGGTCGCAGAAAATGCGGGTGAGGATAGCATCGATATGTTTCCAGCCCTCCGCGGCGGCGCGGGCGGGCGGCGCAAGGTCCCGACCATCCACCAAAGCGGGGATGGCAAGCTTGCGATTCGGGATGGCAGCTGGGTTTACATCGACCACACAACCGGGCAGAACAATGGCGCAAACGGCGAGCCACCGGCCCTTCGGACGCCCGACCATGGCCAGCCGGGAGAGCTGTTCAATCTTGCGAAAGACCCGCGCGAGCAGACGAATTTGTATGCGAAGGACCGTGGGCGTGCGGCACGGATGAAGGCGATGCTTGAGCAGCTGAAGTCCGCTGTGCGCTCGATTCCAATTCCACGTGGAGGGCGAAAGGATATTGGTATTGGGGCAAAGCCTCTTCCGGGTGCGGAAGTGCTTATGGATGGCAGCCGCCAAATGCTGGATGACAAGTGGACGTATTGGCAGGGGCCGCGCTTCCGCTCCAGCTTACCGATCAAGTGGCCGGTGGTTCCGGATCCCGTGGATGGCGGGACGTGTGTCAAAACCGATGACCCAGCGGCGGCGGGCGGTGTCTACGGCGCGGCCGATATCGTAACCAAGGCGGTCTACCGCGATTTTCGTCTCCACATCGAGTTCTGGATTGGCGGTCCCGGCGGGAACAGCGGCGTCTATCTGCAGAATCGGTATGAGATTCAGATCTGTGATGGCGACCGGACATCCCATGGCCTCGGCGCAGTCATCAATGAAACGCCTGCTCCGTACCATATGTACAAGGGCATCGGGAAGTGGAACAGCTACGACATCGTCTTCCGTGCGGCGCGCTTTGCCGGCGGGAAGATGGTCGAGAAGCCCATCACCACGATCTATTTAAATGGCCAGAGGGTGCACACAAATGTCCAGATCAACCAGGTTTGGGGTGGCCCGTTCAGCGGTGTGGATGGCGGAAACGATGACGGCAAGGGCATCACGGATACCCCGCAGGGCCTGAAGCTGCAGTGCGAAGGTCACGATGTCCGCTACCGCAATGCGTGGATTAAGCCACTAACGCTTGGTAAGGCTGACACAGAGTTTTAGCATAATTGGGGCCATGCTGGGCTTGGTGTATTCGGCGTTCCGACTATCACGGAAATTCTGTTATTCGAACAATCCAGACCTAAAATCCCTGTATTTACTAAATTGATTTACATTCTTAAGCAAGTCGAGAACAATTGTTAAGTCAGCGAAATCGTATTTGGACTATGATGCTCCTGCTGGATATTTTTGGGTACAGCTCATAGTGGAGACTATATGAAAAAGGAAATTAACCCTTACATCATCATTGGTGGCGTCACGGCAGTTGTTTTGGTTCTTGGATTCTTTGCTTTCAAAATGTTCTTTCCTAATCCGAACGATACGCCAATGAAAGAAGGCTCCGCTGTGCAGAAAGAATTTGAAGCATCCCAGCAACAGAGCGCAACCTTTCAGCGCTTAGGTGGTCGTGGTGGACGAGGGGGAAGCGGACGCACACCTTAGGGGGTGTAACGTTTCACTTGACTTGTTAAACTTTCATTCGGTCGGAGGCTTTCAATGTTAAATAAGAAGAAAATTTCGGGCTTTACCCTGATTGAACTTCTCGTTGTGATTGCAATCATCGCAATCCTTGCGGCGATTTTGTTCCCTGTCTTTGCACAGGCTCGTGAAAAGGCCCGTCAAGCAGCGTGTGTTTCGAACGTCAAGCAGATCAGCCTTGCATTTACGATGTATGCACAGGATTACGATGAAACGTATGTCCACGCTGGCTTCCTGCCATGGTTTGACAATAGTGACAATGGTTCCCAGATCACCAGCAATCAGCCATACGCTGGTTGTAAGGGCTGGCCATGTGTCCTCCCGGATGGCCGTGCAACATTTGCTGCACGCCTGATGCCTTACATCAACAACTACGAAATCTGGAAGTGCCCAAGTGCGAACAATGGTTCCACAAACGGTCCAGGCTGGTACCCAAGTGCAGCGCGCTTCACTGTTGGCGCTGGTCAAAAGGGTATTTCGTATTGGTACAACGTTTCGTTCAGTGCATTCTCACTTGCTGGCGTTGATGAGCCTGCAAACCGTGCATTCCTTGGCGAAACCGGACGTGTTCGTGCTGGCTACGACCTGAACTCAGGCCGTGATGGCTATGCACGTGTCTCCAAGTGGTCTGACTTCTACCGCCCACACGCTGGTGGAACCAACCTCGGATTCGCGGATGGCCATGCCAAGTACTACAACGACAAGGGCTTTGGTCCTGGCACTGACCTCACCGATGCTGGCCGTGACCAACGTGGACTTCCACACGGAAACGTCTGCTCAAACCCACCACAGCCAGGCATCATCGAGTTCCGTCTCGTTGTCGCGACCGACACTAATGATGCTGGTCAGCAGGTTACTTACTACAACGAAGGTTGTCCATAGTCCCGATGCGGGAAACGCAACCCACCCGGCAACGCCGGGTGGGTTTTCTTGTCGCTATAAGCTTTAGCATCCTTGGGGGCCTCGCGCCGCTGATCGGCTGTACAAAGCCACCATCCAAACAACAGCAAGCGACATCTGGCGCAAAAACAGCCGCCGAGCTCTTTGATGCTGGCCAAACATCCCAAGCCCTCGCCGCTCTTGCTGCAACCTGTGATCCCACGACAGATACCGAATGTACACGCCGCATCGCGCAGGCCTGGGAAACTCTCGGCGAACCAGAACAGGCAATTGCCGTTCTAACCGCTGCTAAAACACAGGACACTTCGATACTCGCCAACCAGCTCTCCCTCACCTTGCGGATGGGCGACTTTGTGAACGCCGCCGTGATCGCGCGCACAGTCGCCGCAATGGGACAGCTGACGGCACCCATCCTCGATGATGTCGGTCTGGCGCTCGGCTTTACAGACCCCATTTCCATGGATGCATCCCTTGCCCGGATGCCCACATCCCCGCAGGTTGTTCGCCTCCGCGGCATCTCTGCACTGGTTGCAGGTAACCCAAAAGCTGCCGCATCCTGGTTGACGCAGGCGACTAGCAACCCCGAAACCGATGCCAAGACCTGGTACATCCTCGGTGTCGCGCGAAGGGCATCCGGAGACCTCGTGGGTGCAAAAAAGGCCTTTGAACAAGCTGTGGCTGCGAAGGACTCATCCCTGGATGCAGCCATTGCTTTAGGAGCGAACGACTCCGCTGCACTCGCGATGCTAGATGCGAAAAAGTCAGCCGTACGTGAACATCCCGGCTATTGGCGTGTCATTGCCAAAAATCGCTTGGCGAATGGTCAAAGCACAGCCGCAGGGATTGCCAAAGGCTATGCAGCGTTTTACGATGGCCTTCCACTGGATGCAGAGCAGACATGGGCAAGCATTCTTGTGAAGGCAACTGGCTCCGATCGGCGTGAGATTTTCGCCGCACTATTTAACAGCGCGTACAAACGCCAGGATTCACCCCTTGCGCAAAAGTGGGTCGACCGCGCGCTTTTGGAATTCCCGGATGACATGTGGTTCCGCAAGCGCCGCGCAGAAGTGCTCGTGCAGCAAAACCGCCTGAAAGATGCCATCAAGCAAATCGAAACGATTAGCACTGCCGATACGCCCGGACAGGGAACGGTTTCCCAAGCTGAACTGAGCGATCTCAAGTGCCGTGTATTGCTGGATTCTGGAGATGTCAGTGGATTTCAGGCTGCGGTTGAAACATATATAAAAGATGCGCCGGACTCCGAGTTTCCGTACCTGATGCGCGGTGAGGCGATTCTTGCCGCCGGGCGTCAGCCAGGAAACCTTAAGGATGCGCTTGCCGCATACACCACGGCTACGACGAAAGCCCCAAGTGATCCCGAGGCCTGGGCCAGCCGCGGTTCCTTGGAAGCTGAGTTGGGTTTGAAGGATGCGGCATCCGCAAGCCTCTATCAGGCGCTTTCCCTCTGGCCACGTGTTCAGGATGGCACCCCGCACCTCAAGCTCATTTCCCTCCTAAATGCGGCAGATCCCGCAGGCCTCCGCGAATTCCATACGGCTGAGTACAAGCGTCTACGCGCGCTCAAGGATGGCTGGCCAACGGCTCTGAAGCTGCTGCGCGCAGCTGGTACAGGGACTGGGCAGCAGTGGCTCGACTTTGGGCGGCTGGCACTCGACCGCCACGAAAACTGGATTGCTCTCTGTGCATTCCAACAAGCTGTGAAAATGATCCCGAATGACCCCGCTGGGTACCGTGGCCTCGCGGCTGCGCGGTGGCGCAGCGGCTGGTTTATTGCGGCCCTCGATGCAACATTGCGCGCCAACAAACTGGATGGCAAGAACAAGCGGTGAATCGCCGCGTTATTTTTGCTGCGTTATGTGCTGGTCTGACACTTGTTGGATGTCAGAAACAAGGGCGGCTCCCGCGAGACAATTCCGCTCCCGCAGCAATAAGCATTGTCGATGTGACCGCAGCCGCGGGGCTGAGCTGGTCGCACAATGCCGGTCGCAGTGCCCATAAATACCTCCCGGAAACCGTTGGCGGCGGCGGCGGCTTTTTCGATTACGACAATGATGGCGATATCGACATTCTTTTGATCGACAGCGGCTCGTTGACCAACATTCAGAAGAATCAGCCAAACAACAAGCTCTACCAAAACGATGGCCATGGCAAGTTCACCGATGTGTCCTCCGATGCGGGACTCACCGCCATCAAGGGCATTTACGGAATTGGTGCTGTGCCGGGTGATTTCAATCAGGATGGCTGGATGGACATCCTTTTGACAGGCGTCGGGCACACGATTCTGCTCGAAAATCGTAAGGGGCATTTCGTCGATGTCACCCTCGAACGGGGCGCTGCCGTAGATGGGTTTACAACAGCCGCTGTGTTTCTGGATGCGGACCGAAACGGCAAAATGGATATCTTTGTCGCGCGCTACGTCGAGTGGAGTCCGGAGAGCGACTTGCCGTGCGGACCCGCGGGGAAGCCTCAATACTGTGCGCCGTATCAGTACAAGGCCGCGCATCCCGAGCTGCTCCTCCAGCAACCAAATGGCAATTTTCGCAAGGCGGATAAATCGTGGGGTATCGGGGAAAACCCGGGCAAGACGCTGGCGATTGCCCCGTATGACTTTGACAAGGATGGCCGGCTGGACCTCTTTCTCGCCAATGACACTGAGCCGGATGTGCTTTTGATGGCTGGTGATGGTGGACTTTTTGAGGATATGGCTATCGATGCCGGTGTCGCGGTCGGTATCAACGGCTCTCCAACCGGGAGCATGGGCGTGGATATGGTGGGCGATGCAAACAACGATCACCTCGCGGTCGGTGTGTTCGCTGGGCAGCAGCTGAGCTTGTTTGATGCCCCAGCGGCAAAGGGCTTGCAGCTCTTTACAAATGTTCAGCAGGCGGTAGGTGTGGCATCCGCGACGCTACTCGCCACGACATTTGGCTTGGTGATCGGCGATATCAACCTCGATGGAAAACCGGATATTGTGCTCGCAAATGGCCACATCGATGATGATGGCATGGCGGTCGGCTCTGGGCAGATCACCTACCGCCAGCCGCTGCAGGTGCTGAGTCAGCGGGATGATCATACGTATGCATCCTGGACGCCGCCTTCTGGTGCATTGAAAAGCATCGTCGGTCGCGGGCTCGCGAGCGGTGACATCGACAATGATGGCAAGCTCGACCTCCTAGTCTTTGAGAACAATGGGCCGGTGCGCCTGGTGCGAAACGCTGCACCTCACCAAGGGCCGTGGCTGGGTATTGCACTCAAGGGGCGCGGTGGCACGTCCGATGCGCAAGGCGCGATGGTCACGCTGACTGCGGGTGACTGGAGTGTCCGCAAGTGTGTAACGCCGGTGCGCAGCTATCTGAGTCTGTGTGATCCACGGGTGCTGGTCAGCCTTCCGAAAGGCACGCGTAGTGTGAATGTTGATGTAATTTGGCCGGATGGTACGCAACAAAAGTCAGCGATGACATCCTTCGACCGCTATGTTACGGTGGTAAAACTGTAAACATTGGCGATATCCGATGCTGGTTGGATGTGATAACAACGATGTTGGATGGTAAGTGAGGGGAATCCGATGACGAATCCAAAAGTTGGCTTGATGTTGGGACTTGCGGGAGTGATGCTCTCAACGGCGGCGGTCGCGGATGACTATGCGCAGTGGCGTGGCCCGCGGCGGGATGGCGTTTCGCTCGAGAAGAACATCGCAGCCACGTGGCCAGCGGGCGGTCCCAAGCTTTTGTGGCAAGTAAAGGATGCTGGATTTGGCTACGGCAGTGTGTCGGTTGCCGGAGAGAGGGTTGTCAGTATTGGCAGTACGGGCAAGACGGATGAATATGTCCAGGCCCGCTCGCTCAAAGACGGCAAGCTTTTGTGGCAGACGCGTATCGGTAAGGTTGGCAATCCAGATCAGCAGCCGAACTACCCTGGTGCGCGGACGACACCAACGGTTGTGGGGACGAGTGTGTATGCGCTCGGCTCGGATGGCGATCTGGCCTGTCTTGACACTGTGACTGGCAAGGTCGTTTGGCAGAAGAATCTGCAGCGTGACTTTGGTGGCAAGCTTGGGATTTGGGCGTATTCGGAGTCTCCGCTGATCGATGGCGACAAGGTCATCGTGACCCCTGGCGGCGCAAATGCGACTGTGGTTGCGCTTGACCGCCGAACGGGTGCGGTGATTTGGAAGTCTGCGGTGCCGGGTGCGGATGATGCTGGTTATGCCAGCCCGATGCTAATGGAATCGGGCGGTACGAAGCAGGTTGTCCAGTATATGGGCAAGGGTGTGGTTGGTATCGATGCATCAACCGGCAAGTTCCTCTGGCGCTTTGATAAGACATTTGACACGCGTTTCCAGATGCATGCGTTCACGCCGATCATCGAGGGAAATCTGGTTTATACCGGCAGTGCATCGGCGCAGGGTTTGGCGCGTATCGGGGCTGCGGGCGCGGATGCTGTCTATGTTGATAAGCGTCTCCCGGGTTCGATTGGCGGTGCGGTCAAGGTTGGCGGTTACATTTATGGTGCGACGCAGACGGGGCTAGCGTGTGTTGAGTTTGCATCCGGCAAGGTGATGTGGGAGGACCGCTCGGTTGGTCCAAACCAGGTCTGTGCGGTGGATGGCAAGCTGATTGTGCATGGCGAGAATGGGGATGTTGCATTGGTCGCGGCGACATCTGGGGCGTACAAAGAGCTGGGTCGCTTTACGCCGGCGGGTGCGCCGGACCGCGGCCAAGCGAAGGCGTGGGCGTACCCGGTGGTGTCGGGCGGCAAGCTGTTTATT
>CAIRTT010000324.1 GCA_903881535.1 uncultured Armatimonadota bacterium | reverse complement strand
CTGCTGTGCTTCCACTGTCAGTGCTGCCTCGCCTGCCTCACCGTATTTGTCGAGTTCCTCAGACAGCGTAGCTAGGAGCGCAGTAGGACCCATATCCACAATGGAAACCGTGCTCGGAACTGGCCGAGTGTTCCTGAGGCCGCGGCCGTACGCAGGAGCAGTACGAGCGGCAGGACGATCGGCGACCGGAGGAGTAGCAACATTAGGCACCGGATTAGGCACGGGCACGGGAGCATCCACAACCGGTGCAGTAGCAGCTACAGCCGGGGCGGGTACCGGAGCACCGAGCACTTCGTCAAGTGCAACTACTTCCTCCTTAGGACGAGGAGGAGGTACGTGCATGATAGCCGGATCAGGCTGCACAAGCTGCTTCTCGAAAGCAACCACTCCCCCCCCCTTTGAAGGGCGACCCTTCACCTGGGCTTGTGCTCTCTGAGCCGCGCGGCTCGCCTGAACCATCGCGGCATAGTCTGCCGAAGTGGTTACCCGGTTGAGGTCGTCGTCGACTTCCATCGTAACAACGACTCCAATGGGGCGTAGGTTGGCCAAGCTGTCCACCATCGTCTTAGTCATCGGCATTTCACGTGCCGCTTGCACGGCCCGGACCTGGATGTCCGCCTTGGACATAGCCGGAAAGCAAAGGAAGTAGCCAGATCCGAGCGACCCGAAAAGGTGGCCCAAAAACATTGCCTCCGTGGCCTTGGCGTCACTTCGGTTCGTTGCAGTCGGTGCATCCTTGGTGGGGATGAGGACCGGCTGTCCGAACGCGAACTTGGCATACAACGCAAGATCGATGCGCTCTCCCGTCACAAGTATGTGCGGGGAGCTCAGTGGCGTGCGCACGTTGGGCACGAGATTGCCCATAAATGTGGCAGCGATGGCGAGGTACGGCGACAGAATGTCCGGAAGCGGAAACCCGAGTCCGGCTTCAATGGTACGCATTTGCGCCCTCAGGGAACGAGTTTTCGACTCCGCGAACTTCTCGTGTTCCCCTGGGGGACGCTGCTGTAAATTTACACCCATGTTGCCTAGGTCGGTGGCGCAGGCGCCAAAACAACTTTCCGCGTCAGTCACTATGCGCTCAACCACATGGCCGTACTTTTGGAAGTAGGCCATACCCTTGCGCAACCCCTCCATGAGGTGCACTTGGGTCTTACTGAGTAGATCGAGGAGGATGGTATAGCCGGTCAACTCGTCTACCATGAGGAGCCACGTAGCCATAGTGGCCTTACGTGTGATGACATCACGTCCGTTTCTTCCGTACACGATGTCCACTCGTAGCACTTCAGCTACCCTTGTGGCCAAGACGTAGGTCCCACCTCCTGTCACCTGAGTGCCTTTTCCTTTGGCACAGGCAATACACTCACCGAAGGCCTTCTCCGCAGACTTAACATCCGCTGAAGACAGATTCGTATTGTAGGATTGCGAGTTGAGCAGATGTCCTAAGGCGACGGGGCTAGGGTGACCCATGGCCTCGTGCACGCGACGTGCCTCCTTGGCGCGTTCCTTAGCATGTGTGCTGAGGGGTATAAGGTAAGGCATGTCATCATCTTCATCCTTAGTCGCAGGAGACTCCTCTTCCATTGCAAGTGGAGAGGTGGCTACGGGGAGAGGAATAGTGGCAGGCACTGGTACAGGACTTGGAGCTGGCGCAACCGGAACCGGAATGGTAGTAGGTACGCGGACTGGAGCTTTGGCTACTTTCACAGACGGAGGTGGTGTCTTCTTCTGCTTGCGATTGCGGTTGTAAGCAAGAGCGAAACCTTTCATCTCCTCCACTTGATTCTGGAACGAAGAAGTCTCCGCATCCAAGCAGTACAGATTTGGGAAACCGGGTACCGTGCGGTCAAAGATCATGGCAGGGTTGTTGTTGATGCTGACGTGAAACGCCTGCCCCACCAACGTGACCACTGCCCCCAGAGATTGAATCTGGGAAAGGGATACCAGGTTATACTTGAGATTCCTGTCCAAATACGCCTTTCCGAAAACGGACTCTCCCTGTTCGGTAATCACCGTTCTCCCAATCCCGGAGAAATCGGCGCCTGGCACCGTGCGGACATCGGAAAGCAACTCGGCACTTCCGAAGATATGATCAGAGCATCCCGAGTCGATTAAAATCGGCTTCATCCTCCCATCCAAACTGGCTTGGAGGGCGACGTGCACTGCCGCGAGTGCAAGGTGCGACTGGTCACTGTCACCGCCGTCCGACTCGGCATCGCCGTACAGAGAGGAATAGAAACCGAACGTAGAGCTCGGAACACTCTCTGCCACCAACGCAGTGCGTACGGCAGACTTCGGGTGCGAGGTCTTGCCCAAGTCCTTTCTCGGGGCAGACCTGCCAGCACCTGGAGTGGTCGATGCAGCGGGAGGCGGAATCTTGTCGGAGACGTGCCCGTCCCGATGGAATACTGGGGACTTACCGCTCTTGAGAATGTCCACAACCGTACCCAGGAAAGCTGAGTCCTTCTGCTTCATGCACTTGGCCAGTGCCGTCATTGCAAAACAACTGTCAGACCCATGGGAATGTGGACCCTTGCCCACTGCAATAAGGCAAAACGCACAGTCAGGTTTCCCAGCACTGTCCAGGTTGGCAGCCAATGCAGGCTTCGCACTCGGCGGAGCAACCTTGGAGGGGGGAACGGGAGCTGGCGTGTGTGTCGCATGAAATCTGTCCATGAGAGCGGTTGATTGCAACCCGATAGTAACGCGGGTCATCATGCGCTTCAGTGTTCCTTCCAACACGGCATCAGATGTCAGAATCTGTTGCGGTTGCCAAGAAACGTACCACTTCGGGTTACGAACGAATTCATCAGTGATGTAGGTTTTCCATTGAGGGTGAACACAGAGGCTCATATGAAATTGCATGGCTCGGTCAGCAATAGCATCACGACCGCCAGCCTCGACGTACTGCAAGGTCAGATTCTTGTATCGTGCGGTATAACCTTGAAGGTTTTCATCGGCATGAGGGACAAGTGCAGCTAACTCAGAACGCATCTGCTCGAGCTCAAAGCTCCTAGAATCCACAGATGGCTCGGTAATAATCAACATGGCATAAAACACGTAAAACGGGTTGTCTAAGAACTTGCTCATGTCGGATAAACCAGTGATTGTTTTTCCTACAGAATCATCAGCTGTCGATAAGAGGAAAATAGATAATTTTCTCTTCAACTTGCGGTATTCGCTAGTGATGGAAGCAGAGATCTTGTCTAGAGCTGCTTCAAGGGGAGGTCCCCCTGGGGCACCTTCTTCACGCGCCGCCACATACTCAGCGCGCGCATCACCAATTTGAGCTGCCAAATACTCCGTAGCACTTGGAAGAACAGCAATAAAAGATGCGTAATTCAAGCTCGCCAAAAGATATGCAGGAACGATAGGCTCGTGCACAAAGCCGGCGATGTTGCCTATCTCCAGCTCGGCAAGTGCCAATGCAAGCTCCCTTTTCCAACCTATCACATTCGCAATGTGATTAACAGAGAGACCATTGCTCAACTTTGGCCCTTTGTAAGTTGGCATCATGGTGCTAGCCATATGAACTTGCACTCGAGTCCTACGAGGCAGAGTCTAAGTCAAAGGATCTAAATAAGATGGGATGCTAAAGCAAAAGCGGGAGATATAGACGCAACTGAACGATTGCGATAAACCTCAAACTGATGTAGCAAAGTCTTCTCCAAACGAAGTCTTATTTATATTCTAAAAACCATTAAAAGAAGATTCCCTATAACCGGCTACTAGTACCCAAACGCACGGTCATACTGAATGTCCCATTTAGTTCCCCAGGCCCTTGCAAAGCCTAGTGATTGAATAATAAAAGTAAGGTGGTATGAAGCACATGGGTTACCAGCCCGCATATGTCATAACCAACAGCGATAGGATTATTTTTGATATGATTGAAACCTAGGCTTTGAGAGTAGCTAATTCTCAACCTTATGATTTAAGATGAAAAGGTTGTGCATGTTGAAGTTGGTGCAAGCTACGCGTCAGAAAGTAAGTTGTCGTCCCTGACTACCATCGACGCGGTTAAGACACTGACACCTTCACCAATAATGCAACAAACTCCTTGGAACTTACGGGTCCAAGGTAAACGGATGACTAAAATATAGAATATCACATGTCTCTTGGTCAACTAAGAAGACACGTAGCCACAGTGTGGACTTTAGGAATAGAATGTGAGTGTTAAGGGTTATGAGAAGGATGCTTCAAAGAAACGGATTGGGCTTACCGACACCACGGTTCTTCCCAGCATAACTGGGCGTGGGGGCCCGGACCTAAGGCCTATACTGGACATCCTGCCACTGACCTGTTCCAGGCACTACGAGCCATGCATGGGACGCTCCGGCCCCATGACTTGCACAAAGTGCACCTAGGCACGGAAGGCACTTAGGTTGACCAGCATCTGATCACGCATGACCAAGAACTGGCGACGGCTCAACGCCTTAGTGAAGGTGTCCGCGAGCATCACATCTGTCGGCAGATGCTTGATCCGAATGACCCCGTGGTCCAACAGTCCTTTTGCGTAGAAATAACGCACTGAAATGTGTTTGGAACGGTGGTGATTGCCGTGTCCGGCCTCACACATGACGATGGTCGATTTATTGTCTTGGTAGACCTCGGCCGGTGGCTGCGCGTACCCGAGCTCCTCCAGGAGGTTTCGGGTCCAGACGACTTGCGGCAGCCCGTCGTGCAGCGCGATAAGCTCCGCCTCCGTGGAGGAGCGGGCGACAAGCTTCTGCTTACGGGACTTGACGTAGACAATGTTGCCGTTACTGCCAGCCACGGAACCTACACTGATGATCGTGCCGGAGTGGCCCTTGGCATCGTCGTGAGTTGCGTAGGACGCATCAATCCACGCGAAGACGCGCAGGTCGGCGTCACCACTCGCGTACACGACACCATAGTCGATTGTGCCCGCGACATAGCGCATGACTCGCTCGAGCTTGCCCAGATCTTGTCTCGTGGGTGCCTTCAACTTTGTGCAGAGTAGGCTCGTGTGTAAGAACACGTCGGAACGGACCCGATTACACGTGAATAAAAGGCTCATAGCCATCGACACATAGCGCGCCGTGTCTGCTGCGGATAGCAGTGGGCTAGCAGGGTCAGATGCGAAGAAATCCTCGCCATGAGGCATTTCCTCCGTACCCACGATGGCGTAACGCTCGAGCATCCCAGTGCAGTATGCCGACTGGTCGACTACGAACGAGCCTGCTTTGAAAGCACCGAACGGGGCAGACAGACGACGGATTCTCAGGTTGAGGTAGTCGACGTCGTCGCCTGATTGGATCCGCGGCTTTCCGTACTTCTTCTCCAGAATGCCAGCCAACCAGTCCCTGTCCGCGGCCTTCTTGTACGAAAGCAGGAAGTCGTCAACATAAATCACCAGAGCGATGTTCCTGGCCTTGTGGATGTAGAGGCACGGGTCCTGGATAGATTGGACGAAGCCAGCACTGGTAAGCGTGGTGCCAATCTCAATATTCCACAAACGCGCTGACTCAACTAGCCCATACAACGCCTTGTTCAGCTTAAGCACGAGGACGCCTTCCTCGTTTACGAGGTCGTCCCACTCCGGCTTCAGCTTTACGAAGACGCGAGCCAGGAGGCCAGATATCTTTACATATCTCGGCGTGCTGGGCTCCATGCCAAGACGCATGTCCTGCATGGGCGCGTGAAGATATGCCCCGGGGACATCCAACACTGCTAACACATTTCCGTCCATGGCAGCCGTCTTCAGTAGGATCGTGACGGTCTCGTACCTTACCGTGGGGGAGGAGACGTCAGGATACAGCGTGCGGTCTTGGCGACTCGCACCTGTTCCCCCGATGATGCGCGCCTTCAGACGGCCATCGCGTTTCTGCTCCAGAAAAGCCCGGCAGTTCAGGATCTGCCTGCGGTTCGCACTGGACAGTTGGTCAATGCTGTGTGCGATGTCCGTGCCGTCAAACACTTTCAGATCGAGCATCTGCTGTGCTTCCACTG
>CAIRTT010000323.1 GCA_903881535.1 uncultured Armatimonadota bacterium | reverse complement strand
TCCGCCGCTTGCCATCCGTTTCAGTCAAGCGGGAAGCTTTGCAGGCATCCTCATCAGCATCATTTTGGCGTTTGTCACCTGGAACACACTGTTGCTTTTGCAGGCAGCATCGGGAGCGGGGCTTCTGCCTGCGCCGCTGAGTGCCTTTATTCCACACCTTCTGACCGCTTGCGGCGCTGCGTGGCTGTACAGGTCCATCGACTAAATCAGAGGTTTGTCGACAGCTTACCAAGCCCTCCGGCAATCCCAAAGCCAACGGGCGCCGAGAGGTTGCCATCGCTACCGGCGCCGCTGAGTGCCTTTATTCCACACCTTCTGACCGCTTGCGGCGCTGCGTGGCTGTACAAGTCCATCGACTAGGCACACGAATTAGATGTTATTCGATAACTGATTCACTGCGCGGCCAACCCCAAAGCCTGCCGGTGCTGACAAGCTGCCCTCCATAAGAGAGTATTGAATTGCACGTCCTGGAATGGTGGATGTTACACACTGCACAAAGCCATTCTGATAGGCGATTTTCTCTCCTTGAATCGCAAGTGGCGCCGCGCCCGGTGAGGTGACGCAGAATGTCCGCATGGTTCCATCGATCGACGTTTGCAGCACAGTGCCTTCAATGAGAATCTGTGGGAACAGCTTTCCATCCGAGATGTGACATGGGTAGGTGAGTGTCAAAGCATCCACAGCGCCATCCACATTGATACTGACATTCACGCCTGTGAGTGCAAGTTCGTAGCGCTCGGTAATCGTGTGTCCGGAAGATGGAATCGTATACACCATCGTGATGGTGCGTGTTCCATCCGTGCTATCGGATGCGGCGAGCTTGGTTTTGATGTCGGTGTGCTGTCCGTGGCTTGCGAGGTGTACCCAGTCTCCGCCTGGGAATTCGCGCCACGCAACCCCGATATTCATCGGGTAGTCATCGGCAGGAGGTACATCATTGGGGCCGAGAATCGGATCTCCACCAGCCTGGTGGACACGGAGAAGTCCGGTGCCATCGTAGCGGGTGTCAGCTTTTGTATCAATCACAATGCCCGTTCCATGGTGATTTGCGATGACTTTGTGGAATGCTGGAATGTCTAGTGTGTAACTTCCAGCCTCACATGGTGTTGGGCCTTCATCGATGCTCTCATCCGAGAAGTCTGCTGCAAGTGCGAGCATTGTGGCCGACAGGAGGCTGTACTGCGAATGATGTGAGTAGGCCTCATAGCCATGGCGGTTCTCAGGTTGCATGTGATTCTTGACGACATGTAGATCACCGGATGGCCTCTTCCAGCGGATAGCAGCTGCAAAAGCCAAGTGTGCACTTCGCTTGAATGCCTTGGCGTAGACATGGTCTCCACGGCTTTCAAAGCGGCGTGCGGCGATTTCAAAGACTGGAATTTGCTGGATGTCGCCCCAGGTATGCTGCTTAGCCTCACCGCCACTGGGCAGAACCCCGGCAGGCGACTGCATCAAAAGAGACATCAACTCACCGCGCTCTAGCATCAGATTAATCGCATCCCGGTGCCGTCCTGCATATTGCCCCTGCAGGGTTACTTCGAGAAAGAATCGTGAAAACAGGTCATAAATCATCGGTGCATTGGGGTCGATGTACATCCCATCTTCCGTGAAATTCAGCAGCTGGTGTTCCAGGTGGCGGTTATGAAAACTGCCATTTCCAAGTCCTACTTCCTCGCGAAGAACCTCACCACAGCTCGCGACGACATTCCAGTTGTTAAGATGTCTGCGCTGAGGGGTCAGAATACAGCGATACGCATCTGTGCCGGTGACCTTACGGATACGTCCATCGATGACACCAATCCGAATATCCGATGGGTAGATTTCCCGCAGAATGTTTACTGCCTGAACGATATTGAACAGAAAAAAGTCACCGTGATTATCTGTAGCGCAGTTTTGACAGATGGCATTTGATGCAGCAAGCAATGCATTCCATGCGTATCCGACGAGATCAGATGCGCGGTCTTGTTTATGCAGCAACGCAACTAGGAGTGCAAAGCACGCCGTGCTGTACTGATGTTCGACCTGGTCAACTGGGTCGATAATTTCGCCAGACTCGCGCTGATGTTCAACGAAGAAGCGGGCTGTACTCTCTGCAACAGAGAGATAGTCTTCCTTTGAAACTTTTGTACTAGAGAGTGGGCGTGACTTCGCAAGCTGCTGGCGAACGGTTTCAACGACATGTTGGTGAGGAAAAGCCCGCACATAGCCAGCCTTAGATAAATCAGGCTTGCGATAGTGCATTACCTCACCAGCAAGATTCCACACGCGTCGGGACACACGGCGTATTATTTTTTGCATTAACCTAAACCTATTGAGCGAACAGCCAGCACCGCATTATCCAACCTCTCAATGAGAAAAGGACAGATGTTACGTATGAGTTAACTTTCGGTTTCCTATTGGCGAAACTTCAGGCAATAACCGTGCGCGACAATCAATAATTAAAAAGTTTATAAAAGTATTATTATCTATTAACCACATAGACTTACCCAAGGTCTTCGTCAGTTTGTTTCAAGAACTCCGTCGAAAGTGTCAATCCATAAGGAAGCGCACAAAAAATTACTCCCCGGTTATGCACCAGCCAATCAGGCCGAAGTAACCAGGGAATGCTTGATTCATCACACTGTTCGGATTAGCTAACGCTTAGCCTACTCGTTCCATCCCCGTTCGGCTGCACCACAATCCGCGCTTGAAGACGTTCCTGTAGGGCTCCAACGTGCGAAATGATGCCGACCTGACGGCCAGAATCCGTCCTCAGAAGCTGAAGCGCTGAGAGTGCCGTTTCAAGCGTTTCGGCATCAAGGGTTCCAAAGCCTTCATCAATGAACAGGCTGTCGATACGTGCTGACCGGCTGGCGATGTCCGAAAGCCCCAAGGCAAGGCTGAGGGATGTCAGAAACTTCTCGCCGCCCGAGAGGCTTGATGTGGCCCGTGTGGCATCTAGGTTGCGGCGATCGACGACCAGAATTCCAAGACCATCCGTGTCCACACCGCGTAGCTGGTAACGGTTACTAAACGACTGGAGGCGTTGATTTGCATAGCCAACCAGAGCATCCATGCCGATTCGTTGCACCAAACGAGTCAACTTATCGCCACCGAACTTTTCATCCAACAGCTTCCAGCGACTTTCACTGACCACCTGTTCTCCCAGCTGACGCTCGAGCTCGAGCAGCTGTGAGCGGACATTTGCATCCTTCTTCAATGCCTCCCCCACAGATGACTGCTCTGCGATCGCGCTGTCTGCTGCCTGTCGTGTCGCCAGCGCATTTAGGCGAAGGGCATCCACCAACGCGCGCGTCGCGGGCAGCGGCGGCACCACCGCTTCGAGTTCTGCAATAGTCTTTCGGACTTCCGACAGCTTGCCCGCGACCTCACGCTCACTACCGATAAGCCTTTCACGCTGCGCCTCGATGGACTTACATTCAGCATCGGTTAGGAAAACGGCATCCAGCTCCGCAGGGTCACTCACTTCGTTAGCCACGAGCTGAGCATCAAAGAACTCGTTTGCAGCTTTTGCCCCTGCCGTCTGCTGAACCACCTGGTCCCACGCAGCACTTACGGCAGACTCCGTCTTCGTCAGAGCATCGATGTGACGGCTGTAAACCTCCACAGCCTTGTCCATAGATGTCCAATTCGGGAGTGCTTGCTCGCCTGCAGCTACATCGTTTGCATCACGTCCATCCGCCTGGACGCGCCGCAGCAACGCTTCCGCCGCACTGTAAGAAAGCACATTTGTAAGCGTGTTCAAATGGCCATCAATACCGACTACATCCCGGACGCTTGGCGACAGATTGACAGCCTTTATGGATGCATCGAGTGTTGATGCATCCGTTGCAGCACGTACAACAGCTGCCTCCCAGACGCCGATGAGCCCATTTGCACCAGAAAGCCCAGCTTGGAGGACACCGGCCTTTTGAACCCGGCTCTCAAGACGTTTAAGTTCTGTCTGGGCCGCCGTCAGCATCGCTTTTGTCTCAGCAAGCTCAGCGGCAGATGTCCCTTTTGCTGGCACATTTGTAATGATCTGCCGGCACAGAGGGCAATCATTACCCTGTACCAGTCGTTCTTCAAGCTCGGCGACTTTGGAGAGGCTGGCCACGCTTTGCATATGCGCATCGACGGTACGGCGTTCTCGTATAACCTGATCATTTAGGTTCGCAAGCATAGATGTATACGCGCGCTCAACTGCCTTTGCGGCCGTCTCGCGGTCTCGCTGCTCAACCGGTTCACGGTCCAAACCTGCAGCCTCAGCCACGCTCTGAACCTGTGTCATCTGCTTCCAGAGCTGCTGCCACGCCTCATCAGCATCGGACTTACTGCGTGCCGCCTGCGGCAAGGCGACCCGAATGACGTTGAGATCCGCAGCGATTGGTTGGATGGCTGCAATGGCATCGGATATCGAAGAGAACGGCCCCCACCCAATCGCTTCCGCGGCCCCCGATGCTGCAAGCAATCCGGTACGCATCGACTCACGGCCGTAGCGCAATACCTGCGCACGTGTAACAGCGGCAAGCGACGTCGCCTGCCCTGCGGTGGTGACAGCAACCTTGTGGTCGCCTTCCGCTTTCGCAAGCCGTGTGATGGCATTTGCCTTGTCCCGATGCGCATCAAAGACAGGCTTCAGTGCACGGAAACGGGTAAGGCGCTCGACCTGTGGCTGATGGACCTTCAAAGCGTTTTGCGCATCGAGCAGAGCCGCCGTGTAGCGGACATTTGACCCGAGTGCGTTTATGTAGTCATCCGCAGACTTTGCCCGCGCCGCAAGATTATCGGCATCCTTTTTGACCGTAGGAACAAGGACATCCAGCGCCGCCAGACGCTCCGTTTTGGCAAGCTGTACTGCAGGATCCAGTAGGCTGATTTGGAGGCCACTGATGTTATCGCGCAGCGACTTGGATCCTGCGGCCGCCAATTTAAATGCCTTACGAATAGCCTCTCCAATCTCGCGGTACTTTGCCGTCCCGGTCAGCTTTTCTAGAATCTGCGTGCGTTCATCATCTTTGGCGGTTAAAAAACGGTCAAATTCTCCTTGTGGAAGCAAAGCCACCCGTTGGAACTGCTCGTAGTTGATGCCCAGAATCTGGTCAACCTCGGTCTTCATCCGGGTGAGTTGCTCGGCAAGAACGGTGATGGAGCCATCTGTTGCGATGCGCTTCAGCACCATCTCAACTGGCTGCAATGCGCCATCCGCCAGCCCGCGGGCACGGCGAAGCCGCCAGGATGCCTCGTAGGTCACATCCGCGCAAGTAAATAACAGCGTAGCTTCACTGGAGGCGGTGTTGGTTGTCATCACATCCGCAGGAGATGACTTCCCACCGTAGCGACAGGCCTGGCCGTAGAGCGCAAGGGTGATGGCATCAAGGATAGTGGTTTTCCCGCTTCCGGTTGGCCCGATGATGGCAAAGAGCCCACAGCCGGCGAGGTTGCCGGTAGTGAAATCAATGGTGTGGCGCCCGCGGAGGGAGTTGATATTTTCGATGGTCAGTTTGAGAGGTTTCATATCAGCCATTGCTCCGTGGTTCGAGGATGTCGGTGCGCAGCAGCGCCAATAGTGCATCAAACTCAGCCGGGTTATCGTTTCGCGGCATCAGCCGTTGCATGAGGTGTTCGATTGTGCCGTATTCGTTTTCACGGATGATGTCCAGCTCGGAGAGCAGCTCATCGGTGGTGCGCTCATTTCCTGTGGATACAGCTCCATCTGGTATGTCTCGCTGAACGCCGCCCACGGGCGCGTAGCCTTTGGCGGTGACCAGCTTTTTGAGACTTGCGGAGAGGCTGTCGGCGCTTTGAAAGGTTTCATCACTTGTCAGCACAAGCTCGACCCAAGGCTGCAGCTCACCTTCAGTGGGTTGCGCGAGGGTTTCGATCTGCATTTCGAGCTCCTGAATGGTGCCTCGGAGCTGGAGCAGGCGGCGATTGCCAATGATTGGAAGCGTGTGCATGGCGAGGTTGCCGGATGCTTCTATATCGATGATCTGAAAGGCCTTTTGGTGATTGCCTTCGGAGAAACCAAGAGCGATGGGGCTGCCCGAATACCGGATGTGCCCACCATTTTCCGCTCCTTTTGGAAAGCTCTGCGGGCGGTGGAGATGCCCAAGTGCGACATAGCCAAAACGGTCTGGGAATGCAGCAAGATCGACATCCCCAACGCCGCCGATACGAATCTCCCGCTCGGTGTCCTTGTTAGTTTCGCCTCCGGTGACGGTGAGGTGTCCGGTGGCGATGGCAGGGATGTTCGGGGCCAGATTGGATACCGCATTGGATGCCGCGGCGTAGAGGTCCCGCCAGCCCTTACGAACCCGTTCACGAACATCGTCAAGCGCTTCATTCAGCTCAACTTTACGAAGATCCCCTTCACGCATATAAGGGATGGCTGCAATCGCAACGCGAGGCGCAGCGCCGTTTGGCAAGAGCACAATGTGAGGCGTTCCGGTCTCAGGCACATCGGTGATGATGTGGTGTCCCAGCTTGCCGATGATAGTGGATGCGCTGCGCAGCATCGTGGGCGAATCATGGTTGCCGGAAACGATGACGGCAGGGACTCCGATTCCATGCAGAGCTGCAAGGGTTGTGTAGTAGAGCTCTTCACTCTTTGCGGGAGGGTTGACGCCATCGAAGATGTCACCGCTGACAATCACAGCATCAATCGAATGATCTTTCACAGTGCCAAGGAAGGATTCCAAAAAGCGTTGATGGTCGGCATGACGTTCCTGATCCATCAATTGCTTGCCAAGATGCCAGTCGGCGGTATGGAGAATGCGGTAGGCCCCGGCACTTTTGGGGGGCAATAGTGTTTCGTTTGTGTTCATCTATAACTAATATCTAACGAAGTTGTACAGCTGTGACGCCCAAGGAGGAAATATTCAGAATATTTCTTTACGGTACAATCTTGCCTGTAAATCGGCGGCGTTCCAAATGGCGCGCCGTCTTTCCATGTAATGCCGGCAGCAGACCGGTGTCCCGGAGTTATCCAATGTTATCCGCAGAGAAGATTTCCAAGACTTTTGGTCCTCAAACTGTCCTCAAGGACATTTCCCTTATCCTCGGCGATCAGGAACGCATCGGCATCGTTGGCATCAACGGCGCCGGCAAGTCCACCTTCGTCAAAATCCTTGCAGGGATTGAAGAGGCTGACAAGGGAGTTGTCAATCGACATGGCTCCACGGTCGGCTACCTCAACCAAGAGTCGCAGTGCCGCCTTGGGGTGACGATTGCTGACGAAATGCGGGATGCATTTCCAAATGTTGAAGACATCGAAGCCCGCTTGATGAAGGCATCCCATGCCGTCGCGGATGGCGAGATGTCGCGTGCAGATGCTTCCGCATTGGATGAAGCAGCGAACGATTTGGTGCGAGCGGATGCACACACCATTGATGCCCGTATTGGCCGTGTTCTTGCTGGTCTTGGATTCGATTTGGATGCGGTTGACCGGCTCACGGATACATTTTCGGGAGGCTGGCAGATGCGTATTGCGATGGCAAAGCTGCTGTTGCAGGAGCCTGACTTCCTGTTCCTTGACGAACCGACGAACCACCTCGATGTGACTGCCAAGTATTGGTTGATGTACGATTACATCCCGAATTACCACGGCTCGGTCATCTGTATTTCGCACGAGCCTGAGTTCCTGAATGCAGTCTGCGAGAAGATTGTCGAAGTTGAGGATTGTGGCACCACGCAGTACACCGGTAACTACGAAGACTACGAGCGCCTTAAGGAGGAAGCGTATCAACGTGACCTCAAGGCGTACGATGCCCAGCAGCGTGAAATCGCCGACTGGAAAGAGTTTATCCAGCGCTGGAAGGGTAACAAGTCTAAATCGGGAATGGTCGAAAGCCGTGTCAAGCAGATGGAAAAGATTGATATCTTGCCAAAGCCCAAAGCCCGCCCGCGTACGATTTACCTCGAATTCCCTGAGCCACCTCGTGAGGCTCCAGAGCCGGTTGTCATCCAGGATGTTGTCAAGAAATACGGCGAGAAGACAGTCCTCAATGGCATCACTTTGCAGATGGTCCGTGGGGACAAGATTGCCCTGACGGGTCCAAATGGCGTTGGAAAATCAACCTTCCTCCGTATGATTGCAGGCGTTGAGGGTCCGACAAGTGGCAAGATTCACTTGAACCCGAAGACGGAAATTGGCTACTTCGCGCAGCATCAGGCAGAAGCGCTCCGTAAGGAAGTCACTGTGTTTGAAGAGACGATGGCGGGTATTGACCCTAAGCTCGAAGAGCTTGCGCGTGGCCTGCTGGCCCGTTTGCAGTTCCGCGGCGAGGATGCTCCCTTCAAAAAGGTTGGCGTTCTGTCGGGCGGTGAGCGTACCCGTGTTGCGCTCGCCAAGTTCTTGTTGCACCCGGCGAACTTCTATATCCTCGATGAGCCTACCAACCACCTTGATCCGCTGGCGCGTGAGGTTTTGATCGAGGCATTGATCAAGTTCCAGGGCACGATCTTGATGTCAACCCACGACAACTTCCTGATTGATCGTGTGGCCACTGGCATCTTCGATGTCGCGGATGGCAAGTTCCATATGGTGTTGGATCCACAGATTGCGCGTATCAAGGATATCGAAATCTAATTAGGTTGTGTTCGAAGGAAAGGCCTCTGTGTACGGTGTACGCAGGGGCCTTTATTTTTTCATTTTTGAGCTGGAGGTGTGTGTTGTTTGGTTAGTTCTAAAACATTGCGGGTGGAGTTTAAAGCTGCTCCCCCAAAAATAGAAAAAACCCACAAAGCGCATCGCACCTTGTGGGGATTATCTGTAAACGTAACCGTCTAGCGACGCGACTTACGCGCAGACTTGTAATGTAAAAGCTCGATTTCAATGGCTGCTGATAAGCAACAACATCAAAAAGAAAAAACCCACCAAGTACACAGGTACAAGGTGGGGCTTCTCTGTAAACGTAACCGTCTAGCGACGCGACTTACGCGCAGACTTATACTTGCTATCCTTCTCACGACGGCCAGTCGTTGCTTCACCCGTCTGGAACTGCCGGAAAATCCCGGAAAGGTCCATCGGCTTACCGCAGGTCGAGCAAAAGAAATTGTTACGGACGATAGCTGCTCCAGGCAATACGGATGTTGCCCCACAGTTTGCGCACTGCACAGCTATTTCGCGGCGTCCTCCACCAGGGCCTTGTGGTCGCATGGTCGTTCTCCTTTCGATTCGGAACGCAGTGGCATCCACGAATCATAAAAAATGGCCGATCCGGGTCAGATCTGCCTTACATCTCTTCAGCGGGGCACGAAAATGCGCACGCCGAACCATCGCATGGTACCACGCAGGCATCAGGCATCCTGAGCGTTGGAGATGTGTTGCCACAATGCACTGGCATCCCCCAGCTGCTCCGAAGCACCCTCCATGTAGCGCACATTGTAAATAAC
>CAIRTT010000322.1 GCA_903881535.1 uncultured Armatimonadota bacterium | reverse complement strand
GCTGCAGTTCGTGATGGATGGCTTCCCGTACCGATATGGATTTTCGTTTCTCAATGGTCTGTTTACCGCTGAATGGCTATATGTCAGCAAGTCATCGTGGGAAACCAAACTTTTCGAGCGTAAAGGTGACCATATCGACCGAGGGCGTACATTCCGGGAAGGTTCAGCCTTTATTGATGATGGCATGCTTACCAATCCATCCGCGCTCTTCCTTACACTTGCGAGTAGAGGCCGTGGAGGAGATGTTTGCAAGGATATTCTCGCGTTCATCAAGCAAAAGGTGGAGGTGATCACTGGCCTTACCGATGCTCACCTTCGGAAGCACACAATTGACTGCCTCGAAACTAGCAGGCATACCGCCGGTATCAAGGCGCTGTTGAGCCACGCCGATTTTGGGCTCACGGATGTCCGGTTGATGGATGAAGGTCAGATATCCGTTGAGCTCTCACCCCAGCCAACCGTTTCTGAGGCTGACATCAAACGACTTGAACAAGAGATTATCAATGAGGTCAGGCTGGTTTCACGTCGGACTGTCTTTAACGAAGAGAACTTGCCTACTGGCACCCGTGAAGCCCCTTTTGCTCTGCACGAATCCCAGGGAACGCAAAAGTTGTTTGCACTTGCCGGCCCTCTGATGGAAGCGCTACACAGCGGGGCAGCTTTGTTTGTCGATGAGCTGGATGCGAAGCTGCATCCAATGCTGACCAAAGCCATTATCGAACTGTTTCAATCACCAATATCTAATCCCAATGGTGCACAGCTTGTTTTTGCGACACATGACACAAATTTGCTCCACAGTGCTCATCTACGGCGTGACCAAATATGGTTTGTCGACAAGGATAAACAAGGCGCATCGAAACTCTATGCCTTGTCCGATTTCAGAAAGTCACAACGAAAGTCAGCGAATATCGAGAAAGATTATCTGGATGGCTGCTTTGGAGCACTTCCCTTCATCGAACAATTCTCCAATATTCAGGTCAGCCCAGCGACAGGTAACAACGTATCAAAGTGAACAAAAGGCGAGCACCGCGATCCAGCGATCGAGCACGTCGGATACCACTGGACCAATATCAACGAATCCTGATTTTGTACTTTTGTTGCACGAAGAAACATACCGACGACGATTTCCGCGTAGGGGCGGATTTCTATCGATAACCACCACGTTCAATAAATGAATCTATCCGGCCGCAACGGCCTTTCGAGCAATTTGGACAATGGTTTCACGGAGCAGCGCTACACGAACGATTTCCGCGTAGGGGCGGACCGCCGTGTCCGCCCGTGGTAGCGACAACAAGAAAGTAACCGGACGACTAAGTTGCGCGTATAGACGGTACTTCGCCTTCCATTCCAACGTGAATTAGGACTTTGATCGCAGATAATTTGACAATTAGTTTTGGTGTCTGTAGTTTCTGGATGGATTCATACGAAATGTATGTATGGACATTAATGAACTGTATTCAGATGACCTGCGCTCCAGACGGTCAATTCGGTTGCCCGATTATGACTATTCGCAAACAGGACACTACTTCGTTACCGTAAACGCATTTATCAGGTTTACCCCGTTCGGTCAGATCGATGAAAATGGCATTCAGCTGAACTCTCTTGGACAGATGATTGATCAAGCCATTACATACACACCGATTCGCACGCCGGGCGTTGTGATTGACACACATATCGTAATGCCTGATCACATACACGCCATTATGACCATCGATGGGCAAGACGAACCAGATCACGAATCATTGAGTTCGATTCCACAAGCCATTCAACGATTGAAATCATACACAGAAAACCAATATGCACGTAACGACGAGTTCAGTCCGTTTCGCGGTCGTATTGGTCACCGATTGTGGCAACGGAGTTACTTTGAGCATGTCATACGGAATGACCATCAGTTGCAGACCGTTCGGGAATACATTCGTTGCAATCCGGCCAGAAGAGCATTGCGTGATGGACTAATTCGATGACAGGCTTGTGGCCATTGTTACGATTGTAGTCAGTCACGCCATCCTGTGCGGGCGGACACGGCGGTCCGCCCCTACGCAGAGGATTTTTATCGAAGACTGACTACTCCCAGTTTTTCGTACAACATTTGTATCTCTACAAGCAGCTTCAACACTAGGTTTTAGGATGTGTGGATAGTGCATTTCAGGTATTCCAGCACACGTTGTGTGGATAATATTTATCCACTGAATGGATAGATATTAGTAGCGTAACATTTTGTCTGTAAATTCAGTTTGACTGCTGAATCTGGTTTACCTGTACTTATTGCACATAAATCG
>CAIRTT010000321.1 GCA_903881535.1 uncultured Armatimonadota bacterium | reverse complement strand
TGTGCCTTGGATTGCAAAAAATGCCAGGATGAAGGCACCAATCAGCGCCGGGCGGCGTCCAACCCGCTCACTGATCGCTGTGAATGCTAGCATTCCGATAAACGCACCAGCCTGCTGCGTCATCGAAAGATAGGACTTGAAATGCGCAAGCTCTTTCCCTTTGAGGGGACTGACGAAGCCGACTAGGTCCATCAGCCAGAAGCCAACTCCCCAGAGGGCTCCCACACCGGCGATAGCCAAAAGGGTTCCCGCGATCGTGTTTCGCCGCAGCGTTGGATCCTTAAAGAGACCAATAATCGAACCTGTTGTGAGCCCCTCCCGCTCAGATTTAGCCTTTGACTCCGCCCACGTTTCGGGCTCCTTGACCACGCGTCGGATCACAAAGACAAGTATAGCGGGAAACGCGCCAACAAAGAATGCTGTGCGCCAGTAGTCCGGCCCGATGTTGCTGAGGAAGAGTGTGATGACGGCGGCCATCGCATTTCCGACAGCCGAGAGGGCCTGCAGAACACCGAGTGCCATCGCACGTGACCGTGCAGGAAACACTTCCGCCACGAGTGCAGCACCAGCCGCAAACTCTCCACCGACGCCAAGGGCCGTCATAAATCGGCAGAATCCATATTGCAATGGGTTTGTGACAAAGCCATTCAGGCCTGTGAAGACAGCGTAAATCAGAATGGTCGCGGCCATCGTCTTTGCGCGTCCGAACTTATCACCGATGGCACCAAACAGGAAGCCTCCGACAGCCCACCCAATTAAGAAGGTGGATGTCATGTAGCCGCCAAGCCTGGTCGCCTCTTCTTTAGTGCCATCCGGGCCGAGGAGCGCCATCATCGATGGTTGACGGACCATGTTGAACAAGTTTTGGTCCATCGTGTCGAACAGCCACCCAAGGCTGGAAATGATTAGTACGATCCACGCATAGCGTGGAACACCTTTCCACCAAGGCTGGCGGACATCCGGAGTCGTCATGGTACGAGCGTTCCCTTTGGTGGCTTAGAATAGGTTTTGGCAACAGCAGCAACATTTGCTTGTGTTGCATCTCCCGTATGGAAGTAGAGGCGATACGCAAACGTCACTGATTTTCCCTTTGGAGTGATCAGCTGGCCGGCGGTCTTGTCGTTTTTCTTGGATGCATCGAAGTCGTGAAGACCAAACGGATTGACAGCAAAGAGGCCATAGGTTCGTGCATGCCAAGTCGTTGGATATCTCGGGTTAGAAGGACTGTCAAAAATGGCGACGCCAACGGACTTTCCATTGATAGTTCCTGAGTTATCAACCCAAGAACTGGCTTTGCCCCAGAGAGCACCTTGCTTCAGGCCTTCTGCGTTTATCATCGTGCCCGTCTTGTCACCTTTGATCGCCTCGGGAACGCGGATAGCAAAGGTTCCTTCCTTTGTATCTCCCCATTTAAGGTCATCCGTGGTTGGCGTGACAGTGATCGAGAAGTCGAGGAACATGCCAGCGGCGACAGGCGTAAAGGTCATGCTTCGCGTGTCTTTAGCGATAGTTTTGCCTTCAGGGTCATTCCAATCAGTTGTCGTGGACAGCTTGGCTTGAATGGGGCCACCGGCTAGTATCGGAAAATTAGTGTGCACTGTCTTTCCGATACGGTGTTTTTCATCACCGGCTTCCGCCCAGAAATCGATGCCATTGATATCACCATGTGTAAACCACAAGCCGCGGTGGTGCGGGTGATCTTCTGCTTCATCGGTGCCCTTTTCGACTGGCCACCGGCGTGTCATGTGGATGTCATCGCCGAAGGGAAGAATCGGATAGAGGTACGGCTTGGTTGGCCCTGTAGAGACATCGTAGCGGGCGATCAGCTTGTCTCCCCGCTTGACTTCGGCATCCGCGCCGTTGAGGGTAACGCTTAGCTCAGGAAGCTCTATGTTTGTTGATGGGGTTGCAACGAACAGCTTTGATTCGCCGGCACCGAGGTTGTTTACCAAAAAGGTGATGCGGAGTTTGTCTTTTCCGATGGCATCAAACTGTGCTGGGATGCTCGGTGTGCCCTTTGGTGCCTTTGGCAGTTTCTTCAGCGCGGCTTTGGTAACGACGACTGAGATGGGATACGGAGCTGTGACAGGGGCATCGGCGGTAACACGCACAGGCACATTTTGTGCCTGTGCTGTCGCCACCAAAGCCATTGCCGTCGAAAGACTAACAACAAGCTTTTTCATGGATGGCACCTAAATCTTAGATGGAACGGCAAAGCCTGTGCGATACGGCCGCGTTAACATTGTCGCGGCTTCGGCATCCCCCGTTATGGATTCCTTCTTCGGATCGATTGAGATAACGCGTCCAAGACGCCCCATCGCGTTTGCAGTGTCAACATTGTTGGCTTTCAAATGGTCACGGTAGCGAACGACGGCTTCCGCCCCATGTTTGTTGCTCGCGAGGAGCCCAGTGAGCTCCTTGGCAGGTACAGCCGGCTCACCCAAGCGGTACGAGATGTTTCCAAGATGACACAGCGCGCTCGAGAGATGTCCCTCAACGATTGGTGCATTAAGAGCAGCTGTATCGCGGTTACGTACGGCTTTCACAAAGTTACCAAAGTGATCTCCGCCACCGCTGAACTTCTGGACTTCATTTCCAGCCTTATCAAAGGCCAGTGCAACGGCATAGTTGCTTGAGAAAACGACATAGCCCTCGGTGCCATACACAATGTTTCCAATAGAAACGCCAGTGTATTCAGGTGTGTCAAGGCCACGCACTTCAAAGACGAGCGTTTGATCGCCATATTCGAATGTGGTCACAACCGTGTTTGGGGTCTCACCCTGATCGGAATAGCCAAAACGTCCGCCAACCGAATGGACTCTGTTTGGCAATACCGACTTGCCTAGTGCCCAGCGTGCGATATCCATCTGGTGGATACCCTGGTTTCCGAGGTCACCGGCGCCGTAGTCCCAATGCCAATGCCAGTTGTAGAGGTAACGGTTTGAGTTGTAAGCGCGCTTCGGTGCAGGGCCAAGCCAAGTATCGTAGTCGACTTCTGCTGGTGCAACGGAGTCAGCCATCATCCCGATCGACTTTCGCGGCTTATAGCAGAGACCACGCGAGACTTCGACTTTGCCGATTTTTCCGCTGTGGATGTACGCGATGGCATCCTTGATTGCCTTGTGCGAGCGGCTCTGGGTACCCGTTTGGCAGATTTTGTTGTAGCGAACCATCGCTTCGGAAAGGCGGCGGCCTTCACTTACATTGTGGCTGACTGGTTTCTCGATGTATGCATCTTTGCCAGCTTGCATCGCCCATATTCCGGCAAGCGAATGCCAATGGATCGGAAGTGCAGCGGATACAGCATCGATGTCCTTATCTTCATACAGCTTCCGCAGGTCCTGATAAACCTTTGGCTTCTTTCCGGTCTTGGTAGCAATCGCGGCAGCGGCCTTCTCGGCGGTACGAAGGTCGATATCACAAACGGCAACGACCTCGGCATTTGGGTTCGAGAGGTAGCCATCCACGTGGGCTTTGCCCCGGCCATTTAGTCCAATGACACCAATGCGCAGCTTGTCGGCAGAGGGTTTCACCTTTGAAGTCCTAGCCATCACCTGGGATGGAGTGGCAGCTGCGGCGGCAGTCAATGCTGCCAAAAAGAATGAATCAGAGAGAAACTCACGACGGCTGGATGGTGACATGGTGTTCCAAAACCTCTATTTTAAACAGATTAGGATGTCAGGTTTCTACGTTGAGAACGCACATTCCTTGACATCAGGATGACTACGACTGCATTACCTGACGGATGACATGACCATGCACATCTGTGAGGCGGCGCTGGGCACCATTGTGATAATAGGTCAGCTTGGTGTGATCGATACCGCAGAGTGCAAGAACCGTTGCATGGAAGTCGTAAACGGTCGCGACATCCGACACCGATTTGTGACCAAGCTCATCGGTTGCCCCATACGATGTCCCGCCTTTGACTCCGGCTCCCATCATCCAGACGGTGAAGGCATCCGGGTTATGATCGCGCCCGGCGGCCCCGATCTGGTGGGTTGGCATTCTCCCGAACTCGGTCGTCCAGAGAATGAGGGTGTCATCGAGGAGTCCACGGCTCTTCATATCTGCAAGCAGTCCAGCCGTTGGACGGTCCAAAATCGGGACGTGGCGCTCGTAGTCTGCTTTGAGAGTTTTATGAGAATCCCAGTTCAGCAGGCCATCCACTCCGCTAGCACACGCACCGCAGTAGAGCTGGACAAAGCGCACGCCACGCTCAAGAAGCCTGCGGGAAAGCAATGCATTTCGCGCGTACGCGGCTTCCAGTGGATTCGATGATGTCGTCCCGTAAAGGGCATGCGTGGCTGCCGTTTCCTTGCGCAAATCGGTGGCTTCCGGAGCAGCAAGCTGCATTTTCGCTGCGAGTGCATAGGATTTCATGCGCGCTGCGATATCGGAATCTCCCCCAAGGGATGCGTTGAAGTGTTGGTCGAGGCGCTCGAGCTCACGGCGAAGGCGTGCATCGGATGCGCTGACCTTGCCAGATCCCATATTAGACAGGGGCTTTTCCGCATTGAATGCTGTTCCCTGAAACGCGGCTGGAAGAAATCCAGAGCCCCAGTTTGCCGGACCATTTGGTGGAAGGCCACGGACATCCGGAATGGAAACATAGGTAGGAAGGTTGTCGGTTAGATTTCCCATTGCCATGGAGAGCCATGCTCCCATGCTTGGGAAGCCATCGAGGACAAAGCCAGTGTTTAGCTGCAGTAAGCCTGGCCCGTGTGTTGATGACCGTGCTGTCATGCTGTGGATGAACGCCATGTCATCCGCGTGACGGGAGAGGTTTGGCAGCATCGATGACAACATCTTGCCAGACCTACCCGCCGGACGGAACTCCCACGGTGGCCGCATAATTCGGCCATTTCCGCCCTGGAAGGTTTTAACTCCAGTCATTCCCGGCATTTCTTCACCGCTCCGTTTAAAGAGTTCCGGCTTATAGTCCCAGAGATCGATATGCGATGCAGCTCCAGGGCATACGATTTGCAGGACCCGTTTCACGCGCGATGGCTTTTGTGATTTTAAGCCAGCATCGCGCATGAACAGGGATGCCAATGCCATCGCAGGCGTCCCGTGGATCATCGAACCAAATGGATTTGACATATTCTCTTCCTAATACGAGATAAACGCACTGCTATTGAGGAGGACACGGGCGACGGCTTCATTGCCACCTGCCTTGTGAACCTCACGAATGACCGATGCCTCGACGGAATCCGGCGCACGGCCCATCAGGCGCTTGAAGACATCCAGAGGACCATTCGCTTTCCCCCCGACAAGGCTTGCCTGTTCATTTAAAAACTTGCCATTCCAGAGCGCGAGGGCCTGAAGCGCTGTCGTTGTCGCATCACGTTTTGGTGTCCTGACGGATGACTCAGGGCAGTCAAAGGCACCCAGGAAGCCATCCCGAACACCGCGGGCCGCAATACTGTAGATGCCTCTTCGCCACGTGTTCTTACCTGGAAGCTCGAGGTCAGTAAAGCGTGCAACGTTGACGACATCGTAGCCATAGAGGAGATACCCCGGACCAAACATCGTCCTGTCGAGATTTCCGCACGTCGACAAAATGGCATCACGGACCATTTCAGCTTCCATCCGGCGAACAGGCATCCGCCAGAGGAGAACATTTCCAGCATCCTTGCGCATCGCTACCGAGCTCGCAAAGCTGGACCGAGCATAAGCATCGGTGCTGACCAAGTAGCGGTGTAGCTTCTTTACTGACCATCCATTTGTGACGAACCAAGTCGTGAGGTGGTCGAGCAGCTCGGGGTGGCTTGGTGGACCTCCCATGTTGCCAAAGTCGCTCGGGCC
>CAIRTT010000320.1 GCA_903881535.1 uncultured Armatimonadota bacterium | reverse complement strand
CCGAATCTCATCTGTTTCCCATAGCTCTGTCAATGCACGCGTTAGGCTGGCTTCCGCACGTTCCGTGATACTGCCAAGCGGTTCGGTCAGCGGCACTGAGTCCGGACCGGCTGCATGATCACACAAACACTCTGCGACTCTCAGGAGTTTGTCTAAGACTGCGCGCCGGCGCGCTTCTGTCGGGTGCGCGGTTAGCGTTGGACCGATGTCAAGGTTGCCGATTAGCGCAAAAATCTCATCTGGGCCGAGACCGCTGTCCTTGAGGCGCATCACCGCTTCGCGGATCGACTCTGGCCGCGACACACCCGGTATGCAACGGGCCCGGTTTACGCGGATAATTTCCTTTTGCTCGGCGGTATTGATGAGCTGAAAGAATGCTGTCAGCGCACGCAATAGTCGTCCGGCAAAAACAGGATCAGAAAGTCGCGGCGCGGCGCTTAGAATCGTCGCTGGCGTTGCATTTGGATCTAGTGATGCCGCCAGTGCATGGCGCATTGCATCGACTAAATCGGTACCCTCCTGCTGCTCAAGAACCTGACCGAAGACACGGTCAAGCCACTCAATATCGCGTACAAGAGGTTGGGGAAGCGCAGACGACGAAGCATCCAGTCCAGCAAAAGCACTCACACAGGCATTCTAGCATGCAGCCACCTTCAAGCACGGTGCTAGAATGGGTGAGATGACTGCTAAGAGGGATTGGCTAACGAAGATAACGCCGTCGAGAGACCAGACAGTTACATCCCTCCCGTTTCGCATCGCCAGCATCAATGACCTCACCGCTAGCGGCCACGCTCAACGTGTCCTCGATGCTGGCAATGACCACTTCGTTGCAATCAGTAATGAGGTTTGCGACATCACCTACGATAGCAATCGCTATACGCTTTTAGCCGGCCTTTATGGACCGAGCGGCCGCCAGGTTCAGCGCTACGCAAATGTGTGCTACACCGCTGGGTCGCGCACGGTAGCCGAATCTGTCTGCGTGACCATAAGCATTCTTCGTTCGCAGCAGCTGGCCCGCCTTCGGCAACCTGTACGCCTCGCATGGGACACCGATACGGCATCGATTTGGATCACCGAGGAAAAGTCCCGTGTCCCCGATGTCGTTGGCGAAACACGAACAACAAATGTGACTTATTTTGATGTCACATCACAAAAAGACACAAATGAATTTGCACGTGTCATAGCCCATGAGTGGGGCCACCTTGCGCTGCAAGCCGCTCGCGGGTTTACCTCTCCTGAACCGGACAGCGCGGGGCATGTTGGCGAAGCGCTAGGCCTTCAGTGGCTTGCGGGCACTGCCATCAAGGGAAACATCACGCCCGTCCTACCCTCCGTAGGCTATGTTGCGGCAATGCGGAATCGCTTTGCCAAAGCGCTCATCACTACCCCACCCGGCAGTCCAGGATTCGTAAAGCGTAACGCACAAGGGATGTACGCCTACATCGGTGCGATTCTTCATGTGGCGAATACATATGGAGATGCTTTTCTTGGTCGCGTCTTCCAAGCGGTGGATGCGGACTCACAAGATGCCTTTCTGACAGCATGGGCTTTTGTCCTAACAGAAGATGGTGTGATTCGCTTCCATGGCACTGCCTGGGTGCCACTTGAAGCTGGTGTTTACCAGGCAAGTCACCGAATTCAGCCAGCAA
Organism: uncultured Armatimonadota bacterium; assembly: GCA_903881535.1. GTDB lineage: Bacteria > Armatimonadota > Armatimonadia > Armatimonadales > Armatimonadaceae > CAIRTT01. The sequence goes on along the minus strand of CAIRTT010000320.1, from coordinate 645 downwards.
GCATCAAGGGTCCAGCCGGAATCACATGCGATAGCCGTCTCCACCTGACAGTTCGTAGATCCGGCTGGTATCAGCTGACAGCACCAGAGCGGGATGATTTGATTCTTCGCAGAAAGGGGCGATAGCAATGCCTCAAAGTGACTGGAAGAGCGAGTGTTTGTCACCCGCAAAGCTAAACATCACATTAGATGTCTCTCAACCCGATGCGACAGGGTTTCATCCGCTTGACTCAATTGTCGTACGGCTAAACCTCTCGGACGAAATGGCATTCACGGCCAGAGCCGGCACGCGCGGCGTGCGCCTGGTTCTCAAGGATAAAAGGCCGAATGCGATCGCACATCCACCCATTCCACGGGATGAACGAAACTTGGTTGTCCGCGCCGCGCAGCGCTTGCTGGACCTAAAACCTGAATTCGATGCCACCCTCTGGGTAACGCTCATCAAAAACATCCCGAGCGAAGCCGGACTTGGCGCAGGTAGCAGTAACGCAGCGATGACAATCAAGATGTTCGGGGACTACCTCGGGATTCCGACTGCTGAACAGCATAAAATTGCCGCAGACATCGGCTCCGATGTCGCCCTTTTTCTGCACGACACGCCAATCAGAATGCAGCACTACGGAGAAGTGATCACACCGATCTCGCT
>CAIRTT010000319.1 GCA_903881535.1 uncultured Armatimonadota bacterium | reverse complement strand
TGTTAGCGGCGACCGCCAGCACACACCGCCGAAAAGCAGCCATCGGAATCGTAAACTCCATCCGATGTCTATACCAGGCAGCTTAGGTCAGCCGCCAGATGGCTTCGGTGTAGGTTAGGAAATCTCCACAAATCCGCTCTTCAACAAGAAATCGTACGTCGCATCCAGCTCTCGTAGAGGTGGGACAAAGATGACAGTAGCATTGCGTCCACGGGTTAGAAGGACCCGATATGCATTCTTTCGTAGTTGAAGTGGGTTACGAACATCCCCTTTGGATTTCATATACTTTCGTGCTCGGTGATTGGTCCATTGATGAGAACCATCGACACTACTCTGTTCGTATACAAAGTCGGTTCCCCAAGCCACAATTGCTCCATCTAGTTCAAGTCCTTGGCATTGAAATTCCGTCACACATTGACGCAGATTCCGACCGCCGTAGCCACCTTCTGCATTTTCATCATCACCAAACCACTTCCCAATTTTGATTTGTTTCGTAGCCTGGAAATCGTTGAACACACCAAACATTGGCAGGCACTTGTCTCGCGAGCTTGCGAGGATTCCAAAGCGGGCATCTGATTCATTCGCAAAGCGCTCAATCATGTATGATTTCGCCGTGTTCAAATCACGCGTGATACGAAGCGCATATTGATCACTGAAGCGCGATGAAATCTGCTTGTTGTAGTCAGGATCTTCGCCTTCAAGCACATTGTCGACAAAGCGATGAACTTCTTTCGCCATATGGAAACGAAGCTCTGTATCGAGATGTAGTTCCGTATGCTCAAAGTAAGGGGACGATTCGCTCGCCATCGTCACGGCGAGGTGGGATGGTCCATGGATTTCCCATTCCCCGCTGTTTGTAGAACGTTCAATTGCATGACGCCATTGAATGGTTCCACCTTCTTCGCCAGTGTGAATTTCCTGCCCGCTTCCAATCAACGCTACAACGACAGACCAATCGGGAATCCGCTCAGCGAACTCGATAAAGTGTTCCGGCTCCGACTTTGCCGCCATCCCAGGGTGCTTCTGTTCAACCATCGATGCATCCCAGGCACGTTGAGCTTCATCGAATACAAGGACATGCTCAGGTGGAACCATACGCCCAGATGAGTACTTCTTGACGTAGTCCTTTACACCTCTGACAAACGTCTTGCCATCCCCAGCACCGCGTAACTCATATTGAAGAACTTCCACCAATGGGCCATTGCCTGAAAGAAACACGGCTGGAGCGGTTGGCTTGCGTCCATCTGCGCGAGGAACCGCGAGGTCATCAATGAAGGAACTATGTACTGTTTGGAGACCAACGAGCGTTTTGCCAGCGCCGGGAATTCCCGCAAGTAAGATGAGCTTGCGCTTTCCACTCGCCTTTGCATCTCGGATAAGACCGGCAATTAGGTTGATGGCTGGGTCGGTCTGGGCACTAGCAATACGAACGCGACGAAGCGTACCGGTTTCGAACAACTCTCGCGCAGCTCGAACAAGTGTCGGGAGCGGGCGATAGGCTTCTGCACTTAGGAATGCCTTGGGATCAACACTTCGATCTCGGTCACGATCAAATGTCTGAATCAGCTCATCGATAGCATCTGGCCCGCAGACATAGACATCTTGAAACTTGCCTCGAATACCTTTTGCGGCGGTTGGGACAACAACAGCATACACAGGAAGGTCGGCGCAGACGTCGTGATAATTGCGAAGGTCTCGTGCATAGGCAGATGCTTGATCGATGGCAGCCATGCTTGGATTGAATGCGCCCTTTAGTTCAAGTACGACGACAGCGCCATTTAGTAAAAAGATGACATCCGCGCGCCGCTGTTCCATGGGCATTTCGTATTCAAGGACAGCCGTGTATGGATTAGCAGAACCCTCAAACTCGACTATTTCGTGTGCCTCTTGCTGGATTGGTGGAAGAGAATCCTTCCAGGCACGAACCTGTTCTGGAGATGGTTCTCGGACGAACTGCGAAAGTTCTTGAACGATTTTATTCACATCGTCATATGCAAAAGCTTGCATTTCAGAGTGGTAACCGTGGCGCGCTGGCGCACTATCAATCTCATCAGGCATAGGGCAGCTTATGTGATCAATGATCTTGTGTCAACGTGTCACCATCGTACGTGCAAGGTACTTTTATACTTTCGTCCGCCCTCCCCCCCATCCACCCTATACTGCTAGCCAGACATCCATGCAGACTGCCACACGTATCATCCTGATTGAGCCGCGGGATCCGCGGAATGTGGGGATGGTGGCGCGGGCGATGGCGAATTTTGGCTTTTCGGACCTTGCGCTGGTCGCGCCGCCGGCGTGGGATGCCGAACAGGCACGCGTCACCGCACGGAATGCAAGCGGCATCATCAATGCTGTGCGCATTTGCGAGACCCTCCCGGATGCCGCAGCGGACACCCACACGCTCTGCGGGTTTGCCCTCCGCGATAACATCCCCGCCGCGCGCCAGTGCGATCTGATTCAGCTCACCGGGCATCGCCAGGCGGCACCGGATGTGCGCTTCTCCCTCATCTATGGCCCGGAGGCGGATGACCTTCGCCATGAGCATCTCGACCTCTGCCGCTGGGTCGTGCGCATCCCGACGCATAGCGCCTACCCCAGCTTCAACCTCGCCCAAAGCGTGCTGGTGACGCTGTATGAGCTGACGCGCGGCGCGGGGGAGCTGACGCAAC
>CAIRTT010000318.1 GCA_903881535.1 uncultured Armatimonadota bacterium | reverse complement strand
TGGGATGCATGCGTCATCGGGAGCGAGCCGCCAGTGTCGTAGGAAATGTCGACCCGGTCGATTTGACCGCCCATGAGATCAAGTGCCAGCCGTCCGATGCGAAGGGCGGCGGCGCAGTGGCTGCTGCTCGGCCCGCGCATCACAGGCCCAATGACATCATTAAAAATACTGACCAGCATGCGGAGTTCCTCGGTTACGGTCGCGGAGTTGTTAATCCATTATGCAGGTTTTGTGGATGCTTTGTAGATGCAAAACGGCCTATATGAAGCGCCTGGATTCAAAGATGAGGATGGCACAGCAGCAGGGATCGCCAACTGTGTCGTGAAGCTCATCCGCCGCAGCCATATAGAACGGTCCAGCCGTGATTGCGCCTAGCCAGGCGATGCTGGCGAGGGGGCGATTATCAGTTGGATCAACGATGACTAATTTCTTGGGAAACCATGGATGCAGCTTGGGCGTAATGGCTATTTGCATGTGCGTGTACGGGTGTTGGTATGTGGCATCCGCGTTTCGAAGCGCGCCGCCCCGCCGGATGAGGAGGGGTGCCCCGATGCCCTTCCCAGCCGATGTGGTGCTGTGTAATTTATGTCCCGGGTGTGGATTTGGGATGGACGAATTCAGCGAGCCACCATGCGATACACGCAGCGTACACACCCTGTGTGGCGGCTCGGTGTTCTCGAGGAAGTAGCGCTCCCCGGATGTCATTTTGAGAACAATGTCGCCATTCATCTCATACTCAACACTTGCAATCACACTCTCTGCGATTACATCCCGGATGCTCCAGCTACGCGTAAATGTCGTGGAGGAGCTTTCGAGCACATAGACTTTGGATGGAACAAGACCCGGTGCGAGACTTTTTGAGATGTCCAGAAAGTCGGAAATTCCAGGCTTTGGAACAGAGCGTTCCCAACTGCTCATGATGGCGGACATCCCGATCGCGATGCCCACCGATGCCCCGATTACGAGGATGAGAATCAGAAACGGGAGGGCGCCATCCACGCATTGATTATGGCATGGATGGCGGATTCACGTACGTTGAACGATGTTCGACTTACGCCCTGCGTGCCCGTGAAATGGTCACTGTTTGACCAGCCGTCGAGACAACCCACGCGCGGCCAATCCCATCCTGGAGGACACGCGGGTAGCTCACTCCCTTGCCGCCGGCAGGACACTCAGAAAAGCCACGTGCACGGGTCGCCGGGGATGTCACATCCACGACATGCGCGGCATAGGGCTCCCAGCCATCCCCGCGGGTTGGCCTTGCCTGGAAAGCCACCAAAACCGTGCCTTCCGTGCTCGAAATCATCGGGTGGTTGGGATCAAGCGTCCCCCCACTGATAATCACAGGCTTGTCCCAGACATTTCCATGCGATGCACTTGTTGCGTGACGGATGCCACTTGTGCCCCGCCCGGTACCCGCTGAGTACCACGCGGCATGCAGAAGTTCTCCCTGATACGCAAGCGCACAACCTGTATGCGGGCAGCCATTAACGCGCCAGCCATCCCGGACCAACAGCTTAGGCTTACTGAAGGACTTACCGCCATCCGTGCTGGAGACCGTAAAGATATCCCGGATGTCGCCCGTTTCGACATTGCGCCACGAGATGCTAATCGCACGCTTGTCGCTGATCGCAATCCCGGGGCGGCAACACGGGCACGCCCCCGCCGCTACGCTAAACGCATCCCCCCAGGTCTTCCCGCCGTCCTCCGAAATCGCAACAAAGACGTGCGGCCCCCCGCCGCCCTTGT
>CAIRTT010000317.1 GCA_903881535.1 uncultured Armatimonadota bacterium | reverse complement strand
CATCAGCAAAACGAAAAGCAACAGCGCCAGCGCTGGCTGGATGGCCTAAGCGAAGATGCGCGTTCCAAGCTATCTGCTAAGGAAAAAGAGCTGGTTCTAAACTACGCGATTCTGGTGTCGTTATCTGATTTGACGGTCTCTAATGATGGCGGCGAGTCCCGGATTCTGCGCGCGACTGCAACAGACCTCGATACTGCCGAGGAAGCGTTCCTTACTGAGCGTGGGGATGCGGTTACAGAGTAACTAAACAGAACGCAAATACACAAAAAGCACCCGTGAGGGTGCTTTTCGCATTTACGATCAAGGGATCCGACTAGCGAATCCGGTCGGCGACTGTACGGCGGAAAATCATGTCCGCGATCTCTGCACCAGTCACATTATAAGTGCCGGCTTCAATCCGCTCGCGCAGACTTACAACAATATCTTCACGGACATCGGACTCATCCGAAAGACGCTCCGCAATAGCACGGCCCTCAGCCTGTAGCTCTACATTATTATGCAAACCAGCTCCAAGGACATCATCGATGGGCTTTCCCAAGTCATGGGCACGTTGCATCTCAACTGCTGAAACACGCATTATTTATCTTCCTTCCGTCGATGTAGTCCATTAGCAACCTTGATGCCGAACATCACTTTGGTGTTGATTTGACATCAAAGTTTGTCACAGAGCCTTCTCCGGACAGGTCGTAATAGGCCTATCGTACCACTAACCGCTATCTGGGCGATGGGTCGGCAAAGGGTGCATGGTAGCATTCGTATAGGTAGATTTGATGGAACATTCCCCAGGTACTTCATTCGAAAAAGAGCGCGGCGTACATGCAATTCAGGTGCGGGATGACTTGGCGCTTGCCACGTGCACTAGTCCTGACAAATGGCTGCTGCTGCTAAAAGCCCTCGCTGACAATGGCATCCCCGTCTTTCACCTCAAGCTCCACGATTCCTCAATTACCTTTATCGTGCGGTCGGAATACGTCGACCGTGTTCTAAATGTAAGTGCGGCTGTTCCGGCAGTTACTGTGATCGAACCAAATGTTGCCTTCGTATCGGTCGTCGCTGGCGCCATGCGTGATCTCTCCGGGATTATCGCTCGCATTTTTGATGCCCTTGTTGGCGCGGGTGTGCAGATTCTTCAAACAGGGGATGCGCATGATGCTGTCCACTGTCTAATTCGTGAGGAGTCTGTAGCAACGGCTGTTACCGCGCTCCAGACCGAGTTTGAGCTTGCTGGCGGGGGTGTGGCCTGATGCGTGTCATGGTGCAGAAGTTTGGTGGGACATCCGTGGCAACCGATGAAGCCCGGGCACTCGCCGCAGATCGTGTTGCTCAAGCCGTTGAAGCGGGCTGGAGTGTTGTCGTGGTCGTGAGTGCTATCGGACGTAAAGGCGCGCCTTATGCCACCGATACGCTTCTTGGTTTGCTAAATGGTGTCGATCCCCAGGTAAGCCCGGCTCCCCGGGAATCAGATCTCCTCCTTGCATGCGGTGAAGTCATTTCAACCGTGATCTTTGCACAGACGCTTCGCGCCCGCGGCTACGAAACAATCGCCCTTACCGGTGGCCAAGCTGGCATCATCACCGATTATGAATACACCAATGCTCGCATCCTAGAGATTCAACCTGCCTACTTGCTACAACAGCTTGGTACGGGACGCATTGTATTTGTCGCCGGCTTTCAAGGCGCTACGGAGCGTGGAGCGATTACAACTCTGGGCCGCGGCGGCTCTGACACAACCGCAAGCGCCTTGGGTGCAGCGGTAAAGCCTCACGTGGAACACGTTGAGGTTGAAATTTACACAGATGTCGATGGCGTAAAGACTGCCGACCCGCGCATCGTCAAGGATGCACGTACCCTTGCTGTCGCATCCTATGCCGAAGTCTCCGAAATGGCGCACCAGGGGGCAAAGGTTGTTCATCCGAGGGCTGCGGAGAT
>CAIRTT010000316.1 GCA_903881535.1 uncultured Armatimonadota bacterium | reverse complement strand
GAACAATAATGGCACCGGTAGATGCTTGTCTGTTTACCGGTCCACGTTCAGAACTGGCAAAAAGTTCGACATGATGCTTGATCCAAGCCCGACCAGTCGCCACGGAATCGGTGATCCTGATTTGTCAAAACACAACCGTGAGCTGCGTTTGAAGTATCTTGTAGAAAAGCTCTAAAACTCGAACAATAATGGCACCGGTAGATGCTTGTCTGTTTACCGGTCCACGTTCAGAACTGGCAAAAAGTTCGACATGATGCTTTATCCAAGCCCGACCAGTCGCCACGGAATCGGTGATCCTGACTTGTCAAAACATAACCGTGAGCTGCGATTGAAGTTTCTAGTCGAAAAACTCTAACACTCAATCGTTACTGGTCATCGGCAATATCCCTTGTCAATAACTGAGACCGACGGGCCAACATGCAGGAAGCGCACCCCGTACCGGTGAACGTTCATCCATGAACTTCAACCGCGTACAGGGTGCCAACAACCGGATTGTGTTGGGTCTGATCGGCTGCGGAGGCATGGGTGCCTCCAACATGCGCAACTTAATGAGCAAGCAGGGCGTCGAAGTTGCTGCTCTCTGCGATGTTGACACAAGCCGTATGGGTGGCGATATCAATGCCGTTGAGAAGAAGTATGGCCGTAAGCCAGAGCTCTTCAAAGACTATCGGAAAATGCTTGAGCGCAAGGACATCGATGCCATTATCGTTGGAACACCTGACCACTGGCACGCCCTCAACCTCATCCACACCGTCGAAGCAGGCAAGGACTCGTATTGCGAGAAGCCAATCTCCCACAACTTTGTGGAAGCACGCTCGATGGCAAATGCCGTTGCGTACCACAAGAAAATCGTGCAGGTCGGAACTTGGCAGCGTAGTGGCAAAGAGTTCACCGATGCCATTTCTTTTGTCCGTGCAGGTAAGCTGGGCAGCAAGATTGTAATCGCGCGTGCGTGGCGCACGGATGGCTCCAAGGTTGGCAATGACCGACCATCCGCCGTGCCAGCATCGCTTGATTACGACATGTGGATCGGCCCTGCGAAAATGGTGCCTTACAAGTCAAACCATGTCCACGGCAACTGGCGCTGGTTTTTGAACACCGGAACGGGAATGACGGGCGACTGGGGCGTGCACATGCTCGACATCGCCCTCCTCGGACTCAGCCCGAACAATGAAGACCTCGTGATGCCGACAACGGTGAGCGCATATGGTGGCAAGCTCGCGTACCCAACGGATGACCGGACGGCTCCTGATACCGTCGAGGCCATCTTCAAGTTTGAGAACCCGGATGTCGTCATGACCTGGTCGACGGGCCGTGACTACGCGAACCGTCCGGACTGCGGCGTGGAATGGGTCGGCGCTGATGGCCGCTGTGTGCGCTGTTGGCGTGGTGGATGGAGTGTCCATGAAGCAAGTGGCGAGCCGATGGACAAAGAAGAATCACCCGCGGTCAATGACCACTGGCAAAACTGGCTGGATGGTGTCCGCACCCGCCAGCAGACCCGCTCAAGCCTCGCATCGATGGCAAAGACCACCATGGTCTGTCACCTCGCGAACATCGCCTATTTGAGCGGCGAAACGATTCGCTTTGACCGCAGCAAAATGGACCTTATTGGAAAAGCTGGGAAGAATACGACATCGTACTTCCGCGAGTACCGTAAGCCATACACCCTGCCAATCTACAAGTAAGGCGGGTCTAACAGACGAAAAAACCACCCGGCGGCTACATTGGCCCCGGGTGGTTTTTGGTTTCTGTGTGTAACTTTACCGCCCGGTCACAGCATCCCAAGCCGCCATCCCCGCTTGGTAAACATCCCGGACAGCCACCCCAGCCGCCAAGGCTGCGGAGCGGCACTCTTCAAATTCGGGCGCCGCTTGGACTAACTCGCCATCCAGAAAACCCTGCTTGATGGAAAGCATCCCAAATGGCGTCTGCACATACGCAAAGCTTCGCTCGAGCGTCACGCGCTCGGACACGCGGCGGCGGACACCGAGTGTTCCCGTCTCGCGGAAGAGGACTTTCAAGATGTCTGCTTCCCGGGATGGCTCCGACAAAACCGTGATTGCCGTCCCCGGACGGTTCTTCTTCATCTGCACCGCGTGCATGGTTACATCCAGGGCACCTGCGCCAAGCAGCGCCTCCTGTGCATGGCCGAGAATCTCTGCGGAAATGTCATCGACATTGGTTTCGATGACGACTACATTATGGGATGCCCCATTTGCACCAGTTTTTAGGCTTGCATGTGGGATTTCAGCCAATACTGCGCGCAGTAAGTTTGGATATTCGGTGCCAAAGTTTTTCTTGCCCGCGCCCCAGCCTGTGGCGAGAGGTGTCATCGCCGGCGCATTGCCGATGTTCGCTGGGCCCGCAAGCGTCGCGACGATGGCGCAGCCTGTAGGCGTCACGAGCTCGCCACGGACATCCACCGGATACGTCACGATTCCCGCCATCAGCTCAAGCGTTGCAGGCGCTGGAAGCGGCATCCGACCATGCTGACAGTCAACAAATCCACGCGAATACGGCAGAGGCGAGGAGTAAACGGCATCCACATTTAGCATTTCAAGCAGAATACATGTGCCGGTGATGTCAACAATGGCATCGACAGCGCCAACCTCGTGGAAGTGAATCTCTTCTTTTGTCGTGCCGTGGACTTTGGCTTCCGCCTCTGCGAGGTTTTCAAAAATCGCAGTTGCGCGCTCGATGACCCGTGCTGGGAGGCTGCTAGCAGCGTAAATTTCATGGATGTCCGAGAGGTGGCGCCCGTGCCCCGTGTCGACTTCTGTGAGGAGAACATCGACATCCACGGACATCAGGCCTTCGACCTTGCGCCGGGCAATCGTCAGCTCGTAGCCGCCCACGCCAAGCAATGCGAGCTGGCGTCGGAATTCCTGTTCATCGGCGCCGAGACCGAGAAGCGCCCCGAGGGTCATGTCCCCGGAAATCCCACTGAAACAATCCAAATAAACGATCCGCATGTTCCAAGCTCCTGATCTACGTGCGCAGCTGCGCTATTCGCCCTGGACGTCTGGGCCGCGGAGTATCCGCAGCGCCGCCATCGCCCCGCCAAAGCCATTGTCGATATTGACCACCGAGATGCCACTTGCGCAGGCATTTAGCATTGTGAGCAGCGGTGCAATCCCCCCGAGGGCGGCTCCGTAACCGACAGATGTCGGAACAGCGATGACTGGGCATCCCACGAGACCGCCGACCACACTTGGAAGCGCACCGTCCATCCCGGCCACCACAACTATCACGCTTGCTGCGCGGAGCTCATCGGTTTTGGCCAGAATACGGTGGATGCCCGCAACGCCGACATCAGTGATGAGGCCGACATCCGCGCCATGCGCGAGCAATGTCGCGACGCATTCATCAGCCACAGGCAGGTCACTCGTCCCAGCCGTTACGACCAAGACCTTGCCCGGAAAGGCTGTCTCTGGGGTTTCGCCGATGAGGAGTGTACGTCCATCCGTCCAGCTGCGATGCACGGGAAAGGCATCGATTAGGGCTGCCGAAGATGCATCACTTAGGCGGGTGAAGAGCACCCGTGACTGATGTGCGAGGAGTGTTTCTGCGATCCCGATGCACTGGGCTGGGGTTTTACCCGCACCGTAGACGACTTCCGCAAACCCGGTGCGGGCTTTACGTCCGGTGTCGAGGGTTGCATAACTGAGCGACTCGGTTGCATAGGGCAGAGTTGATAGCTGCGTCAGTGCAGTTGTGACATCGATCGAGCCATTTGAAACAGCATCGAGCAACGTACGCAGGTCTTGAGCATCCATTTTATGCCTCCTCGTCACGCGCAAGCAATGCGTTCATCGAGCCAGTTTTGTAACCAAGGACATCGATGGTAACAAAGTCCCAACCAAGCGCCTTGATTGCAGTTCCACAGTGCGCGTGATGCCCATTTGTGAAAAAGGTTGGAAGCTCATTTGCGCCAAGTTCGATGCGCGCGATGGCCCCATGGTGGCGCACGCGGACATCGGCGTAGCCAAGGTCTTTGATGATGTTTTCGGCTTCCTCGATGCGCGAAAGCAGCTCGGGGGTGACGGGGATTCCGTATTGGACACGGGATGCAAGACAGGCCATCGCCGGTTTTGACCAGGCATCGATGCCCAATTTACGCGACAAAAAGCGAATTTCCCGTTTGTTCAGGCCTGCATTTTGGAGAGGTGCGAGGGCGCCGTGTTCGCGTGCGGCAACGGCACCCGGGCGGTGGTCGCCAATGTCATCCATGATGGCGCCGAAGGCAATATAAGGAATACTTTGTGACTCTGCGAAGCGGCGGAGATGGATAAAGAGCTCATCTTTGCAGTGGTAACAGCGGTTACCAGAGTTCTCGATATAGCCTGCGCGGAGGTGCTCTTCGGTGTCAAGGACATCAACGGGAAAGCCGTGCTGCGCTGCCATCCGGACCGCATCCGTCCACTCGCGATGCGGGAGGCTTGGCGAAACGGCGATTGCAGCGCGTGCGCGGTCGCCGAGCTCCTGATGTGCGATGACACAAAGATATGTTGAATCAACGCCACCGGAATATCCGGTTACAAGGCCGCCGAGGGTACGGATTTCCTGTCGGAGGAGCTGTTCGCGTTCGATCGCCGTGGCTTCATTTACACGCCAGTCGGCAAGGGTCAGAGGTGTGGTCACGATGCCGTTAGATTACCGCATCCGGGTGCGTGGCTGGGATTATTGCTCCAATCGGATTGATGTCATGAGCCTTTAGATTTCCGATGTTCCCACCGCGGGACATTGACCGCTGTTTGCAAAAAATCCTGACTATTTTCACATTTTGTGTCATCCGCGGTCCATTTTTTACGAAAGGTATAGGGAGCACATTCGCCAGCCGGGGCCGGGGTGGGAAATGCAGCCCCACAAGCTTACCGGAGGTGGATGAAAATGCTGGCTGTTGTTGAGAGTGCGACGTTGTTTGGGATCGATGCCCTACCCATTAAAGTAGAAATTAATGTTGCGACAGGAATGCCTGTCTTTACCATCGTCGGGCTACCCGATGCGGCCGTGCAGGAAAGCCGCGAGCGTGTCCGAGCTGCGATCAGAAATTCCAACCTCCGGTTTCCATCCGATCGGGCGACGGTTGTAAACTTGGCCCCAGCGGATGTTCGTAAGGCGGGTCCCGCATTTGATCTCCCTATCGCCATGGCAGTCCTCGCCGCCACGGAGCAGGTACCTATCAGCGGCCTAACGGGATGCCTTCTCATTGGCGAGCTTGGTCTGGATGGCAGTGTTCGGGCGGTACCGGGGTCACTCTCCGTTGCGATGGCGGTCCGCAAACGCGATAACCTGACCCTCATTGTGCCTTGGGAAAACTATGCCGAGGCTGCATTGGTGGATGGCATCAAAGTCATTCCGGTAAAGACTCTGCTGGATGCTGTACAGGTGATTCGCGGGGATCCTTATGTAATCCCGCCTCGTCCCGACCCTGAAGAGCTGCTCAGTCGTGCTCTTTTGTTACATGTGGACTATGCGGATGTAAAAGGGAATCTCGCGGCAAAGCGTGCCCTGGAAATTGCTGCGGCGGGCGGACATAACCTCTTGATGGTGGGTCCGCCGGGTAGTGGGAAGACGATGCTCGCGCGTAGGATGCCTGGGATTTTGCCTCCGATGAGTGTGGAGGAGGCCCTCGATGTAACCCGTATCCACAGCATTTCGAGTATCACTGCGGGCGGAACACGCCTGATGGTTCATCGGCCATTTCGATCTCCGCACCACACGGTTTCACATGCAGGCCTTACGGGTGGAGGAAGCATTCCGCGACCTGGCGAGGTTAGTCTTGCGCATCGTGGTGTGCTCTTTCTCGATGAGCTGCCGGAGTTTCACAGGGATGTGCTTGAAGTAATGCGCCAGCCACTAGAGGATGGCCAGGTGACGATTGCGCGTGCGGCTGCGACACTGACCTATCCTGCACGGTGTTCATTGATCGCAGCGATGAATCCATGCCCATGTGGGTATTACGGGGATAGGTTACGTCCCTGTACTTGTACACGATCAACGGTGGAGTCCTACCTCCGAAGACTATCCGGGCCTCTCCTTGATCGCATCGATATTCATATGGAGGTCCCCCGCATTCCACACACAGACCTTATGAAGTCCATTCCTGGCGAAAGTAGTGCCGATATCAGAGAACGTGTTGTGGCTGCGCGAAACCGCCAGCACGCGAGATGTATTTCGTTTGGTTGGGAGCCGAGGGCGAATTCCCTTCTGATGCCGAAGGAGATGGGGAGCGCTTGCCCATTGACGCCTGCCTGCAAGGAGCTCCTCGGGAACGCGGTGCAGCGGCTCAACTTAAGTGCTAGGGCCCATGACCGAATCCTGAAAGTTGCGAGGACGATTGCCGATTTGGCATCAGAGGAGTCCATTTCAGAAAGCCATATCGCGGAGGCTGTCCAATATCGGTCTATGGACCGGAGGTTGTTTGGATGAGCTTTGAGCTAGGTTCGTATTCTGATAATGGCTCACATCGGAGGAGTCGATTTCCGAAAGCCACATTGCGGAGGCCGTCCAGTATCGCTCGATGGACCGGAGGTTGTTTGGGTGAGCTTTGAGCAAGGTTCTCGGTCCAATACTGATCTCGTATCGGAGGAGTCGATTTGTGAGAGCCACATTGCGGAGGCTGTCCAGTATCGCTCGATGGACCGGAGGTTGTTTGGGCGAGATTTGACCGTTGGTTTTGTATGCTGAACATCTCGCCAGAGGGCTCACACGTAACGGTCAAGGTTGCAGCTGAGAATGCTCAAAATTGCAATTCGACGTTTACCATTCGTTCACGATTGATTCACAATCCGGATGCATAATCTATACATCGGGAGACGCAGCCACGTGGTGGCAGCAATAACATCCCAATGTTGGTTTTCAGGAGAATTCTCATGAATAAGCAGATAATTGCCGGTATCGCACTTGGAGCGTTTGTCGCAACTGGTCTTGGAACCGTTTACACAGCGGCTAAGGCACAAACCCAACAGGGTCAACCTGGTCAGCAGGGTGGACGACCTGGCTTTGGTGGACAACAGGGTGGACCTGGCGGCGGCGGCTTCCCCGGCGGTCAAGGTGGACCTGGCGGCGGTGGACAGGGTGGACCTGGTGGCGGCGGCTTTGGAGGTGGACAGGGTGGACCTGGCGGTGGCGGCTTTGGCGGTGGACAGGGCGGCGGGATGATGCGCGGGATGATGGGTGGCGGAATGCAACCTGTCGTAACAGCAACCGAGCGCTACGTCTATGTTCTCCGTGGAGACACCCTCTTCCAGTACTCTGCAGAAGGCCTCAAGCTGGTTGCAAAGGCTACGTTGCCACAGGATCAGCGCCAAGGTGGTCCTGGTGGTCCAGGCGGTCCGGGTGGTCCTGGCGGAAACTAATCCCGCACTCTCACAGTGATAAAGCCCCTCTCTGCAGCCTGCAGAGGGGGGCTTTTCCGTATCGCTACTCCCCGTGTGCGTACAATGCGCAATGACATTTATGGAAACACTGGCGGGAGGAATCATCCCGATGCTGGCCGCCAAAGATACATCAGCAGCCTTACATTTCTACGTTTCAGTCTTCGATGCAACTGTTGTTGACCGCATCGATTCCCCGGATGGCACACTGCTCCACGCTAACATCCGTATTGCGGATGCTCTCTTTATGCTCGCAGATGAATGCCCGCCCTACAATGTCTCACCAGAAACCCTCGGAGGCACACCCGTACTACTACACGTGGTCGTGGCATCCGTGGATGATGTTATGACACTCGGGCTGTCTAACGGCGGACAGGTTGTCCGTGAACCGGCTGACCAGCCAACGGGCTACCGAGCTGCAAAGCTGCGCGATCCCGCCGGTCACATCTGGTACATCGCAAGCCCAATCAGAACTGGCTAGAACGCACCCCTTAGCGCACTCAGCGATGCCGCGGACACATCGGCGTGCAGTGATGTCCCATGCGAATCCATCGTCACAATCGCTGGAAAGTCACGCACGTGCAAAACCCAGATCGCTTCGGGTGAGCCAAACTCTTCGAGATAGACATCATCGACGCGCTCAATGCACTCGGCATACACCTGCGCCGCTCCCCCGATGGCATGGAGGTAAACGGCCCCGTGTTCACGGCAGGCTTCAAGCGTTTTCGCTCCCATCCCGCCCTTGCCAATCACGCCGCGTAGCCCATACTTACCAATCAGGCCCGCCTGATATGGTTCCTCACGAATACTAGTCGTCGGTCCTGCCGCTTTGACGGTGAAGCTGCGGTCATCACCCTCGCCGCGCTCGATGACAACCGGGCCACAGTGGTAAATCACAGCGCCATTGAGGTCAACGCCATCCGGGACCGCCCCACCGCCAGCAAGGTACTTGTGAACCGCATCCCGCCCGGTGTACATCGTGCCAGAAATCAACACATCATCGCCGGCCTTCAGCGCACGCACAGCCTCTTCGGTCAATGGAGTTGTCAATCGAACTGTCGCCATCACTTCACCTCACAATTTTCCAAATCGGTCGGCATCGGCTCACGCTTTCCAAGGTAGCGTGGCTGCCGGTTGAACACATTGATATCAAGAATTGCTGTAAATCGTGCAAGCCGCTCGCGCATCCAAAGCCCTAGTCCAAGGGGAGCCTGCACGGCGTTGTAGCCGATGGCATCGATGCCACGCTGCCGCGCAATGTAAACAGCCCGCTCATTATGAAACGGCTGGCTGACGATCACAAAGCTGTTCTGTCCAAAGACTTTTTGCGCACGGACGATGGAGTCCAGCGTCCGAAAACCCGCGTAATCGCAAACGACATCCTTTGCTGGAATACCTCGGCGGATGAGATCAGCCCGCATCCGGGTCGGCTCGTTATAGCGCAGGTCGCCATTGTCTCCGCTCACCAACAGGCATTTGACACGCCCTGCCATATAAAGCTGTGCCGCCGCATCGAGGCGCGCCTCGTACAGCACATTTGCCCCGCCTCCGGCGACCTTTGGCGATGTCCCGAGAACCACCGCCACATCGTGCAGAGGCACATCGGCAGTCGCATCAAATAGGCGTCCAGTTGCAGCAGTCATGACGACGCGCTCAGAGACGACACTCGCCACACAGACAGCAGTCAGTAGGAATGCGGATGTGAAAGCCACGGGCTTGATGGCCCTGCGGAGCTTAGGAGGGATGACCACCGGGCAGGACTTCCTCAGCATCTGTGTACAACCAGCGGACGATGTTGTCTGTTGCGCCATCCAGGACAACGCCGCGGCGGCGGTGTGCCCAGCAGGCGTAGCTCACAGACACAAAGAATGATGCAGGTAGGCGGTTACGCTCAGTGACTTTGCAGCCGAGCAAGGTCGTCTCACCACCGAAGCCCATCGGGCCGATGCCAAGACCATTTGCCGTATCAACAATGTCCTGCTCAAAGCCTGCGAGGTCTTCCCTGGAATTGGTATCACCCACCACACGGAGCAGCTGTTCCTTAGCCGCATCGAGGCCGCTCGCACGATCGCCACCAATACAGACACCGACAAAGCCCGGCGCGCAGCCTTGGCCCTGTGCCTTCCAAACGGCGTGGAGCACTGCGGTGCGACAGCCGGCAATATCACGTCCCGCCTTTACGCCGAGCTCAGGAAATTCCATCGGGAGGGAGTATTGCGCGCCGACATTTTCGCAGCCGCCACCCTTGAGCATGCAGCGGACATCCACAGTTGAATCCTCCCACGCCTCAAAGTGAAACAAAGGCGTGCCAGGCCCAATATTGTTTCCAGAGTTCTTGCCACTCAGCGCTTCAACACTGTTCTGGCGGAGGTAGCCCTTAGATGTCGCAGCTGCGACGGCACTTTCAGCGACCTTGCGAAAGGTCAGAGTGTCGTGTCCAACGGGGTGATGTACAAAGAACTTAATCATCCCGGTATCTTGGCAAATAGGAGCTGAACCATCGGCTGCCATTTTGATATTCGTGTCGATCGTATCCAGTGCAAGGAGAGCCCGGGAGCCAAAGCGTTCCTTGGCTGTGCCATCTAGGAGGGCTTTGCGCACATCCGGCGGCAGGTCGGTCGACGTCACGCGGATGAGTTCGAGGATGTTGTCAAAGAGCGGAGCTGAAGCCATCTTAGGCACCTGATTCGGGGGATGAAGTGTGTCAAGTATACCGCTGTGCACAAGCGGACATCGGTACAATCAACGTGCTATGACTGAAACTGAAGCCCTCTCCCTGTTTGAAAAAACCGGCGCATTGCTGTCCGGTCACTTCGTATTGACCAGTGGTCGCCACTCCGACCGCTACTTTGAAAAGTTCCACGTACTCCGCTATCCGGAGTATGTTGAGCAGCTGGGTCGTGCGCTTGCAGCACAATGCGCGGATGTAAAACCTGATGTCGTCCTTGGGCCAACCACACTTGGCATCGTGCTTGCCTATGAGGTCGCAAGGCATCTCGGAGCCACTGCGGCCTATGGCGAAAAGGGTCCCGATGGCAAGCGGTTTCTGCGCCGTCCTGAGCATATGGAAGCAGGCCAGCGCGTGCTCGTCGTGGATGACATCCTGACAACAGGCGGCAGCATCAATGAGTGCATCGAGCTCGTAAATGCACACGGCTCTGAGCTGGTAGGCGTCGGCGTCCTTGTCGACCGGTCCGGCGGCAAAGTCGACTTTGGCGTTCCCCTCGCATCCGTTTTGGCGCTGAATGTCCAGAGCTGGGCCCCGGATGAAATCCCTGACTGGCTGGAAGCCACACCGATTACACGCCCGGGTTCCACTGGTAAGAAGTAACGAAAAAGGGGAGGCCGATGGCCTCCCCTTTTTGCTTTTGTCTTTCGACTACTCGCCCGTCTCGCGCTTGGAACCAGTGTCCTGCTTTGCAAGGTCATCCTTCTCGGATGCGGGCCACGGGGAACCCGCGAGCTTTTCCTTCAGGAGCGTGATGGCTGCCTGAACTTGCTTGCTGATTGGAATGGCTGCCTTTCGGTTACCAGGCTGCTCACGCATAATCTTGCGCTGGGCATCGAGGTCTTTCTCATCTTCAGGCACAACACGGTCAGGGCGAATGCCACCCTTTTCACCAACAGGCTCACCGTTTTCATCCCGCTTGAGATTAATGTCATGCTTATCACGCGTGAAGTAATGTTGCGTGGTGACCTTGACAGCACCTCCGGTATCACCCAGTGGCAAGATAGTCTGAACAAGTCCCTTGCCATAGGTCCGCGTGCCAACGATGAATGCTGCATTGGCATCCTGAAGAGCACCGCTCACAATCTCCGATGCGCTGGCGCTGTTGCCGTTCACCAGAACAACAACTGGAATCGTGCCGGATGACAGTGCTGGGATGGTCCGCTTGGAATCAACATTCATGCTGATCATGCCGCCTTGACGTTCCTTGGTCCACACGACTGGGCCCTCGGCAACAAAGCGGGAAACAAGGTCACGCGCTACGGTGAGAAGTCCACCCGGGTTACCCCGGAGGTCAAAGACAAGCGCCTTCATCCCCTGTGTCTGCAGCTTTGCTACCGCAGCCGCAACCTGAACATCGGCTTGCTCTGTGAACTGATCCAGCTTTACATAGCCGATTCCGTTGGCTGAATCCATCATCCAGGAGTCGACCACCGGACTTGTAACGATGGCGCGAACCAAGTCGACATCGAATGGCTTGCTACCCTTGCGCTCAATCGTGAGGCGGACCTTTGTGCCAGGCTCACCCTTGATACGCTTGATGACATCATCTAGGCGTTGACTTGGAGAAATCACGGCACTCTTGCCATCCACGGCGCGGATGAGGTCTCCCGACATTAAGCCCTTGGCCATCGCCGGCGAGTTTGGAATCGGCTCAACAATCAGCGGCTTATGGTCACGGACAT
>CAIRTT010000315.1 GCA_903881535.1 uncultured Armatimonadota bacterium | reverse complement strand
TGCTTATCAGTGTGGTCTTAAGGCCTGACGCAGAATGAAGCGACTCTAATCCGTTTTGGTCATGATGACGTTGGTTCCGTGACGTCTGATGTCTACGGCGACGATGTGGTCCAAGAAGTCTGCGTTGGTCCATCTCTGACAATCCTGAAGAGCCTTCAACAAGGTCAGTATTCAGAGCTACGCGTTGTTACTGCTGGATCGGGCTGAGAATGTTCGACCAGTAACGCGTGATGCCGGCGGCGGCAATATGGTCCAATAAGTCTGTTCGGTGGGCATCAATCGAATGTAGCATTTTAGGATGGACATCCTTGCGCGTTGACATCGCCGCCAGCATCCCCGCTACCTCGCCAACCAGCCACTCCGTCGGATGCATCCGGGCACTTGCGAGCGCCAACCGTGATGCACCGAAGTTCTTGGCACCGGCCACAAGATTGCGTGGTCCACTGGCTGGAATCAAGGCACCTAGCGGGATGTGATACGGCACCACTGTTTGGAGGAGATGAGGTTCATTTGCGCTTGGATGGATATCGATGGCATAGTGCGCACACCCAATACTGTCATCAAATTCGGTCCCCCAAAGTTTGTCATCCAAACTGCCAACCATGTGATTGGCGGTCAGCATCTCCAACGCAACAATACGACGGCTTTCACGGATATACGGATGCAAGGCAACCCCAAGACCATCCACCAAAGGCTCATCGATGTTGGTCAATGGCTGCATTTCTGGATAGCCCTTTCCATTACCGTCATCCCGTGGACACTCCGTCTGTAACCAGTACAGAAATCCGATGGCAAAGTCACGGGCTCTGTTTAGGATACGAACCTGATCATCCAATGGCTTGTCGATATAGCTTTCTAAGTGAAAGTCATTGCCACGCCAGTTGATCAGTGCGATGTCACCCTGTGGACTCTTCCCAGATGTGAATGCACTGGCAGCCACCAAACGCCGATAGGTCCAAAATGGCTGGTAGGTGCGTGTGCCTGCAATCGATGTATGTTTGATCGCATCTAGGACGCCATACGGAACCGAATACGCCTCGATTCCATTGCCGCGGTACACATAGTCGAGGGTGTACTCTCCATGCTGTTTGAAGGCATCATATTCAGCCGGCGGTGTGACCGGGTGCTTTTGCTTTTGTTGGTCCGTTTCCCAGCGCAGAAGGAAGCCATAGGTAAACGACTGAACCCACTCTGGGTGATGTGACGCTGGAGCCAGTGCTTCACCAAACTCGGATGCGGCTTCCTGTCCGATGCGTGTAGGGCAGCCTGCCAGATAAGCCGCAGCGCCATCTTCGGTGGCATCCACAACCATCTTTGGGGCAATTCTATGGATATGGCCATCCTCAAGGTTGACGATTTCGACATAGTTGATATCGCCATTGCCTGAGTAGCGTACGATGCGGCGCAGCTGATGCCTGAGATACGTACGTTTCAAGCGTCCATTGTCGACAAACGGTGCCAGACGGTTCTGGATGGCTTGGCTCCAGACGCTCGGTAGTCCGGAAACGGGGGAGACCCAGCACTGCCCAATATTGTTTGCTGCTTGCTTTCGGACACCGGGTTTTGCTGCGTACAGCGCACGGACATCCTCGCGCAGGGCTCGGAAGCGATCTGTGGATGCACCATTTGCACGGCCAACATATTGGTTTTCATCGGGGACGGGAACCAGCTGCGATGTCAGCTGGCCGCCAAGAACGGATGTTGGCTCAACGATGATGACGGTTGCTCCATCGGCTGCCGCGGCTTCCGCTGCTGCAACACCGCCAAGGCCCCCGCCAAGGACAAGGACATCACAGATATCGTAGTCAGCATTCGGGGCAGCTGGCGCTACGTGGACAAGGCGGCGCCGTTCGATGTCGAGGACCCGGGAGAGCTCATAAGGGGCAGGAGGAGATGCAATATCCATATCTGATTCCGTGTACATAGGCGATAAATCCGGTGGTTTCGACAACGTGAGCTTTGTGTTTCCGAGCAGGCTTTGTGCGGGAATCAAACCTCTGACATCAGTGTATTACAGATGTAAGGCATCACGTCAGTGAAAATCCCGGTGATGTATAGGGAACCTCCGGGCGGCCGGAGCGTTACAGAGTGACAGATGAATCCTCCAATGCCAGTGAGCTCCACAACGATGCGCCTAAAGCGGCGTGTGATGTTTTCGGCTGGTCATGCCTACTGGCTGGTTGGATTGACGGATGAACAAAACAAAGCATTGTTTGGACGATGGGCAAGCCCCTATGGCCACGGGCACAATTACACCGTTGAGGTGACGTTTGAAGGCGCGGTTGATCCGGTAACCGGGATGATTGTAAACATCGTGGACATCGACCGCTGCATCAAGCAAAATGTCCTCGCGCTTGTTGCGGACAAGCATCTGACCTACGAGGTTGCTTGGTTTGCAGAACGCCAAGCAACACTTGAAAACATCACAACTTTTGTCTGGGAGCAGGTTGAAGGACATTTTACGGATGTCCGCGCCCGCCTCTGTGAAATCACCGTCTGGGAAAGCCCGACGCTGTACGCTACGCGCACCTATGCTGGAGGTAACCCGATGGTCTCACTCACGCGCTGCATCGACTTTGCAGCATCCCACCGTCTTCATGCTCCGGGGCTCTCCGATGCCGAAAATGTCGCGATTTTTGGCAAGTGCAATCATAAGGGTGGCCACGGTCATAATTATGGAGTCGAGGTAACGGTCACGGGCGAGCCTGATCCTGTAACCGGGATGCTACTTGACCTCGAGGCGCTGGATACCGTCATTGAGGAGCACATCATGCAGGTTTTTGACCACAAATGCCTCAACGATGATGTCCCTGAGTTTGTTGGCAGCAACCCGACCAGCGAAAACCTGACATTGGTGATCTGGAACCGCATCAAGGACCACATCCCGGCGCCCGCCCGCCTCTCACGCATCATTGTGCGCGAAACGGACCGCAACTACTTTGAATATGCCGGCTGAAACAGCCATTCAGGCTCACCGCAGAAAGACAAACAATGGCACTGAATAAAACGAAAACCGATCCTGAGCTTGGCCATCGTGTACATGAGCACCTGGTCCTCAATCGTGTGGAAACACCGACCGTCCCGAGCGACCTCTCGGATGCCGATAAAACGAACGCGATCGAGCATCACTTCCGGGGCATCATGGAGGCGCTTGGCCTAGACCTGACCGATGACTCTCTCATTGACTCTCCACGGAGAGTCGCAAAGATGTATGTGAGTGAAATCTTCTGGGGACTTGACTACGATAACTTCCCTAAATGCACCGCTGTTGAAAATAAAATGCGCTACGACGAAATGGTCGTGGAGCGTAATATCTCGGTGATGTCCAGCTGTGAGCACCACTTTGTTGTCATCGATGGCAATGCAACCGTTGCTTACATCCCTGGTCAGCATGTTCTCGGTTTGTCGAAGCTCAACCGTATCGTGGAGTACTTCTCAAAGCGCCCTCAGATTCAGGAGCGCCTCACGGAACAGATATACTTTGCCCTGCAGTACATTCTGGGAACGGATGACATCGCGGTGGTCGTGGATGCAATCCATTATTGCGTTCGGAGCCGCGGCGTCGAAGACCACGGTTCGAGCACGGTCACGAGCAAGCTCGGTGGCCGGTTCCGGTCAGACCCGGCGTTGCGCGCTGAGTTTATGAGTATTGTCAACAAGCACTGAGAGGTTGGGTATTCCGATGCGTACTGCGATTGTGACCGGGGCTACCAAGGGGATTGGGCGGGCGATTGTGGATGCCCTGACAGCGGATGGCTGGCGTCTTGGGCTGGTGGCACGTAGTCGCGAGGACTTACTTCAGTTAGTTGCTGAAACGGATTGTGGACATATAGCGTTTGTTGGCAGTGTGACAGATAGTGCCTTTATCGATGCCACCGTTGACCAAATAGTTGCTCAATTTGGACATCTGGATGCGATGGTTGCTAATGCAGGCGTTGGGACATTTGCGCCGATTGAGCTGACCACGGATGCGGCATTTGCTGAAATGATGTCGACAAACGTTACGGGGATGTTCAACTGTGTGCGGGCCGCGGTTCGGGTGATGAAGCCGCGCGGTGAAGGGATGATTGTCCCGATGCTGTCGATTGCTGCGAAGAAGTCATTTCCGATGAGCAGTGGCTACGTGGCATCTAAATGGGCAGCCTATGGAATGATTCAATGCGTGGCCAAAGAGGTCCGTAAAGATGGCATCCGCATTTCGAGTATCTTTCCGGGGAGCGTTGCGACGCCATTCTGGGATGGCATGGGAGGCGCTCCTTGGGACACGGCAGACATGCTCCAACCCGATGACGTTGCGCTGGCAGTGCTGCAGGTCGTCAATTCGCCAGAGACATGTGTAATCGATGAGCTGGTAGTGATGCCGCTAAAGGGAGTCCTCTAAACTAACCGTTCGGGGCGATTACGGCCTTAACGACCTTACGGGATGCGACATCTTCGAGGGCCTGCTGTGTGTCCGCCAGGCGATAGGTCGCGGACACGGTTGTGCGCCAGTTGAAGCGATCGCAGAGGTCTCTGACTGCCTGAACGCCACGGTGAAAGTGGGAGTAATCGGAACCCCAGCAGCCCTGAACGCGGATGTGCTTTTTGTTAATGTCCAAGTGCGGGTTGATGCCGATGTCGCCATTGTCGGTGTACTGCCCCACGATGATAACCGTGCCGGCATCCCGGACAATCTCCAAGGCAAGCTTGACCGCTGCCGGGTTGCCACTTGCCTCAATCACGATGTCAGGCCCCCGCATCCCCGTTTCAGCGCGCAGCTTCGCCAGCTCTGCCAGATCATACGCATGGGATGCACCCATTTTTAGGGCAGCACTTCGACGCGAAGCCACTGGGTCAATCGCATAGACATGGTGCGCACCGCTCGCCGCGGCGAGCGCGCACGCACTTAGCCCAACAGGACCCGCACCGAGTATTGCTACGCTTGCGCCAATCTTGATGTCCGCGAGGTCTACAGCGTGCAGCGCTGTCGGGAGACCACAGCCCGCAGCAATCCACATTTCCGGGTCCAAACCCACGGGCAGCGGAATCGCGATGGCATCCTTCCGTAAGTGAATGTGCGTTGACCAGCCTCCATAGAGGCCATCATCGGCGCCAAGCGTGATGCCATAGACTTTACGACTCGGACACCGCGTGGATGCCTTTGCGACGCGGCAGTGCCAGCACTGGTTGCACGTGCCAACAACATCCAGAAACGTGCACACAGTTCCGATGGCGAGGGGATTGCCATTGATGTCGACGACATTTCCATGGGTTGAACTGATGGCTCCAACAGCCACGTGACCAGGCACCAGGGGATACGGAACGCCCGCCAGCTTGCCGTGCCATAGGTGGACATCCGTGCCGCAGACCTCGCTTGCAATCGTCTCTAAGATAGCCTCACCCTCGCGTAGATTTGGCAAGGGGCGGCTTTG
>CAIRTT010000314.1 GCA_903881535.1 uncultured Armatimonadota bacterium | reverse complement strand
TTCAAAATTCCTATCGTCATCATGGCGCCAATCCCGCTGACGCTGATTGGTATTCTGCCGGCACACGCGATGCTTGGAGCGTTCTTTACTGCAACATCGATGATTGGCTTTATTGCGGGAGCAGGGATTATCGTCCGTAACTCCATAATTTTGGTCGACTTCATTGAGCTCCAGCGTAAGCAGGGCGCATCTTTGGAGCAAGCCGTTGTGGATGCCGGCGCGATTCGCTTTAGACCGATGCTCCTTACGGCTGCGGCTGTGATTGTCGGGTCGTTTATGATTCTCTTCGATCCAATTTTCCAGGGGTTGGCAGTCGCGCTGATGGCGGGTGAAGTTGCAAGCACACTCCTGTCCCGAATTGCCGTTCCGGTGCTCTATTACATGGCCGAGGCTGGGAAGGAACGCCGCAAGCAAATCTAAGCGGCCGTGATTTCGAATCGATAAGACGACAGCCTTGCCCAAAGTGATATCCAGGCAAGGCTGCTGTATTGTTGGTTCCCCCGTTACGCACAGGTCTGTTACGAATGTTTGGGGTGTTTGCTTAGTTGTCCTACTGCCGCTGCGCCAGCGCCAAGGTAAAGCGGCCATCGCTTGACAGCATCCAGCCTTGTGGCGTTTGATTGGCATGGCCTCCATCGATGTTGGCAGAGTAATCAAAACCATCCAGCTTGAAATGAACTCTCTGCGCTGTAATCCGTGTCAGGTTTGACTTTCGTGGGTCCCATTCGAATGCTAAATCGAGTGGGAATACGGTATCTGTTGAAGTGCCATGTAGCGTAACAAACATCTGTTTCTCATCGAACTGAATAGGAAGGACCTGATCGTTTTGGACGGGAACCGACACGGTCATCGTCTTTCCAGTTTCTTTGACCACCACTTTTCCAGTCTTCAGGAGACGTGTGCCATTCGAGATGAAAAAGCCACCCGCGCCGGGGTCGTTCCGTGAATGAGCGGCCGTTCGCCAGTTATAACCGTCGAGGACTGGTGGCATCTTCTGTTCCACATCTTCAAGCCGAGTGGCTTGTTTCAGAAATGGTTGTTCGTACTCATCGCGGTAGACAGTGATGTCCCGAAGGTGGGGAAGGTCCCCTTTGAAGTGCAGATTCGCTCGGTAAAAGCGGCTTTGATACCAAACGGATGTTTCCACAGGAGCGGTATTCGCAAATGGATCGACCAGCTGTGACTGGGCTTGTGTGGGTGTCGCTTTAAATGCCTTCTTGAACGCGCGCCCTGTTTCGCCCATTGTCTCGATGGTCGCGCCGCCCGTTTTACGGAGCGCTGCAAGTGTCTTAATTTGAGGGGCGTAAGCGGCTTGTTGGCTTGGCCATGGGAATGAGTTTTCCTGTCCAATTTGTGCGTATCCAAACTGCTGCGTTGGGGCCGTCAGAATTATTGACAGAAACGTATCTACAAATTGTTTGGATCGCCCCCGATGGCCAGACCGGCTCCATTGTGTCCGGCTGTGTGATGAATTTGCCATCTGGTTGGGTGTAGCCCTTGTCATAGTAGTAAACGGGATCCTGCCCAAGCATCCTGAAGACGGGTGTATTGATTTGGTTTTTCAGAGAGATCGCCGGGCTCCAGCAGTTTCGTTTACTCGGATAGTAACCGGCGATTGGGGCGCCCCAAATCGTAAAGCCATCCGTGGCAATCGGGTCATGGCAAACCGCGTAGGCATCGGCTCCGTATGTTTCAGTGATGTGGTTGATCGTGATGGAATCGAGGTTCCAGCTAGCGATTGACTTTGGGTAGGTTCCAAAGACGTCTTTGAACGTTCGCATCGCGGTGTCGGCAAGCTTTTTACGCTCATCCTCGGTTTAACCGATGGTGAAAGCGACGTGCGGGATGTGGTCCCATTCGTAGCCTGGTCTGCCTCGCCACGTTACGCCAGCAGCTTTGCATTGCATTTCATTCATTTCAAACCAGAGGCCAACCTCGTGATTGGCTGGCATGTGTTGCTTTAGAAATGGGACGAAGGGTCCGGAGACAAGGGCATCGAATTGGAGGAGCCAGGTAGCAGGTAGTCCATGAGCCACAATGATTTCCATTTGCTTTTGGACGGGAAGGAGTAAGTCTGTCGTAAACCTTGGCTCGATGGCTCGGATGAAGTTGACAATGTTGATGCGTCGCATAGTGTTCCGGATACCATCAAATTTACGAGAGTGCCTGTTTACAAGGTGCCAAAGTTGGGCCGAATACAGTCATAGGTCATAGCAGGGTTGACGAGTAACCGAACTCCACCTTCTTACTTACGTCCGTTACGCTTTCGGCTTGCTCGGGCGATACGGCTTCGGTTGCGATCCTTCTCGGAGCGTTGTTTCATTGTAGTTGCCCCCAGTTTGGAGGAGCTAGCAGACGACGAATAATTGAGTGGCGGTGCGAATCCAAGCTCCCGGTTATACTCGGAAAACCATGTCTTGATACCTTCTTCTGTACTCATGTCGAACCCACGCATCAGCCCCTGCATGAACATCGACTTACCGGGTCCGTAATTCTCAGGGTTAGCCATCTCTTGTTCGAGACGAACCGCCGCCGCATCGTCGAGCGCCGCTACAAACCGAGGCGCGTTATCCAGAAGATAGACCCGCCCAAGGAAGGCCCAGAAGGCCCGTAGCTCCGAGATTATCGCTGGTGCCTCGCTCGCCTCAACCGAGACCTTGCGGGGAATCAATTTGAAAATCACGCCTTCGAAATTTTCCGAGTCGAGACCGGGAAGTCCTACTCCTACATACTGGATCGTGAACTCGACAAAGGAGTGGGCCCAGTGTAGCTCCTGGCCGGTGGCAGCCAGCGATACGGCCTCAGTGGAGCGCTCGAACTGTGCGATAATCTCATCTCGATAGTGGTTCAGCGCGTGCTCGTCAAACGTCTCGTCGGAGTCGTCGTTGAAGAAGGAAGCGTGTATGTCAAAGGGAATTTCGTTGGCCATAGTCTGATTTCACCAAGAGGTATGATTATCAATATTACAGCCCACCCCTTGCAGTTACCTGAAAAGTGGTGGATTGATTCTAGTGAGATGCGTTTATCTCTCCATACCCGTTCAATTTTCTTCATTGCACCTGCTGAAAATTCGCCAAATCAACGGTCTATCGCAGCCTGTTAAACGACAACTATCGTGAATGGCACCGCGCCGATAAGTATGCGCACATGAGGTTAATTGTGATTCCCTACCTTTCCAAGCGTAAGGGTTCCCTAGGCTCTGGTATTACGTGGATTCATCGAAACATCTTGCAACGAATGAATTTCCGGAAAAGTACCATGCAAACACAGAAACCTGAGGTGTTACCGGACTTATGAACCACACCACCTCCATACAAACTCACCCTATTTTTAGCCTATGAGGGTTGCCATCGGGCATCCGTATGATAATATTTTCCGTCAAACACATTGACTTGCTGGAGTAGCTCAGTGGTAGAGCGGCTGTTTTGTAAACAGCGGGTCGCGGGTTCAAGTCCTGTCTCCAGCTTTTGATGTGCGTTGTATGGGTCTGTGTCCGAGTGGCTAAAGGAGGCGGTCTGTAAAATCGTCGGCGTAAGCCTACACAAGTTCGAATCTTGTCGGGCCCATAATAAAGGGGATGCCAATGGCATCCCCTTTTATTTTTTACAAGAAGGACATCGCCGTGGATCGCCTTATAGCCATCATTGGAACAGGCCTCATCGGGACAAGCATCGGACTTGCAGCCACTGCAGCCGGATACACCGTGGCCGCGTGGGACCCATCGGTCGAAAATCTCACCACCGCTGTGCGCCTCGGTGCTGTCAAACACGCAGCAACTTCACTCGGTGAAGCGGTTCTACACGCAGCGATCACCATCGTGGCTACACCGCCCGAACTCGTCGCTGACACCGTCCGGTCCGTACTCGCCTTCACTGGCAAAGATGCCATCGTCACAGATGTAACATCAACTAAAGTTCCCCTGATGCCGCTTGCGGATGCAGATCCGCGCTTCGTGCCTGGGCACCCGATGGCCGGAAGTGAGCGCCACGGCGCAATCCACGCCCGGGCAGATCTGTTTCAAGGTGCAGTCTGGCCAATCTGCCCATCTGAGCATTCATCCACAGCCGTCATCAATGCCGTTGAGGGCCTGATACACGCATTGGGCGGTCTCCCGATGCGCTTGGATGCTTCCGTACACGATGCAAGCATCGCAATCACAAGTCACTTGCCACACATCGCCGCCTACGCCATGTACGCGATGGCAAGGCAGGCCGACCTATCTACCGGACTGCCCGTGTTTGAGCTAGCCGCAGGAGGTTTTCACTCCGCAACACGCGTCGCTGCATCCAGCCCAGAAGTCTGGACGCGCATTTTGACCAGCAACCGAGCTGCTGTCGTCCAGACGCTGGATGGCTACCTTGAACACCTGCTCGCCGTAAAAAATGCCCTTGCCCAAGAGGATGATGCAGCGCTTGGTAAGCTCCTACACGCCGGTATGCGACATCCAGATAACGTCGTGCGGTATCCTTCAGCGTGATGAATTACGAAGCCACGTCCTGCCAACATCCCATCATAAAGGGGGTATCCGTACCCGGGAGCAAGAGCATCACCAATCGGGCATTACTCCTCTCAGCCCTCGCCCAAGGCACGACAGTCCTTCGCAATGCGCTCTTTTGCGATGACACAGACCGGATGGTGGATTGCCTGCGACAACTCGGCGTCACAATCACTGTAAATGCTGATGCAGAAACAGTCACGGTCGTTGGACTCGGACAGGCCTTCGACATCCCATCAGCAAGCCTGTTCGTCGGTAACTCTGGCACCACAGCACGCTTTATCACTCCGGCCATCGCTGCAGGAAAGGGCATTGTCACCCTGGATGGAGTCGCACGGATGCGCGAGCGCCCGATGCAGGATTTGATAGATGCCGTCACACAGCTCGGAGGCAATGTTTCATCCATCAATGGGACTGGATGTCCACCACTTGAAATCCAAGCCAATGGCCTCCGCGGTGGTCATACAAACATCCGCGCCAACATCAGCAGTCAGTTCCTCAGCGGATTGCTCCTGGCATCGCCTTATGCAGACCAGGAATCTGTCATCGAAATTGATGGGACATTGCTTTCGGCTCCATACGTGCGGATGACAATCGACATGATGGCGGATTTTGGTGTTGATGTCTGTACAGCCACAGCATTCCGGTCGTTTACAATCTCTGCTGGCAAAACATATGTATCGCCGGGGGAGTACACGATCGAACCGGATGCATCCTCAGCCAGCTACTTCTTTGCCGCTGCAGCCGTTACCGGTGGCTGTGTTACGGTTCGCGATATCCACCGCGGTGGTCTACAGGGTGACACGGCATTTACGGATGTTTTGGAAGCGATGGGCTGTGATGTGAGCGATACCCCAGATGGCCTCTGCGTAGATGCACGAGGACGCAACCTAACTGGCGTTGATCTCGATATGAATGCGATCTCGGACACATTGATGACAGCCGCGGCTGTCGCACCCTATTGCAGCACCAAAAGTCGATTTCACAATGTCGGCCATGTTCGCCATAAGGAGACCGATCGTTTACGTGCCACCGCAAGCGAACTCCAGAGGTTTGGCGTGGAAACAATGGAAGAGGATGAAGCCCTAACTGTTTTCCCTCTCAATGGCGTGCCTGCTCTTCACGACAATCTGTGGCGCACGTATGATGACCATCGGATGGCGATGGCAGCTGCCGTGTTTGCACTACGCCATGATGGGGTTGTCATCGAGAATCCGAGCTGCGTTAACAAGACATTTCCAGACTTTTTTGACCGCTGGGAAAGGCTACTGCCGTAATGACGAACATCCGGGTTGCAATAGATGGTCCTGCAGGAGCTGGCAAGAGCACCGTGTCACGGGAAGTTGCACGGCAGCTTGGGTTTGTGTATTTGGATAGTGGGGCGATGTACCGCGCTGTCGCGTACGCTGCACTGTCAAGAGGCATTGCGTTGGACGATGCCAATGCACTGACCGCCATTGCAAATGAGATTCAAATTGCGTTTGATCAGGCAGTTCCGCCGACAGTATTTCTGAATGGTTCGGATGTCACATCTGATATTAGAACACCTGAAATCGGTACCGCAGCATCGATGGTCAGCCAGGTTCCAGGCGTCCGGGTGGCGATGGTAAGACAGCAACAGTCCCTCGGATCCGTCGATAGTATTGTGATGGAAGGGCGGGATATTGGGACGGTCGTTTTTCCTGATGCAGAGATTAAGATCTATCTGACTGCTACTGTGTCTGAACGTGCCAAACGGCGCGCTGGTGAGCTCTCAGTGGCCGGACAGATGGTGAATCTCGCTGACATTGAATGCCAGATCAGTGAGCGGGACTATCGTGATATGCATCGTGATGATTCGCCGCTCCGTGTTGCGACTGGCGCGTGGGAACTAAACACAGATGGAATCTCGATCGATGATGTCATTGCCATGATCGTGAGCCATGTGAGGTCACTCGGCTAACGTTTTGTTCTGGCTTAGATTCACGATGCATCAGTGTGGCAGTCGCCCGTGAAGGTTTCGTTTATGCAATTGGATACCGTAAACTGCCAAAAGTATTCCGTTATGTCAGACCCTAATCAAAACGTACCAACAAAACATGACACATATGCCTTTTGTGAGACAGTGGGTAATGTAGTTATTTGGGTGATGGGTGGACTGTATGTCCGTGGGGCGGAGCGCGTACCAAGACAAGGCGCCGTTCTCCTCGTCTCAAACCACGCGAGTATGCTTGATCCTGTTGCAATAGGCGTAGCGACACCGCGGCGTGTGCTCTTTATGACAAAAGCGGAGCTGTTTAGGATCGGGATACTTCGCTGGCTCCTTGATGGCGTCGACTGTTTCCCTGTAAAGCGGGGCAGTGCTGATAGGAGTGCATTTAAGCAAGCGATACAACGCCTTAGCGAAGGACGCTGTTTATGTATTTTCCCGGAAGGCACACGCAGCCCGGATGGCAAGTTGCTGGCTCCCGAACCTGGGGCGGCGACGCTTGGTATGCGGATGGGTGTTAAGGTGGTCCCTGTCTATGTGAAGGGATCATTCGAGATGCTTGGAGTCAATCGGCCTCCGACTCGTGGCCGTATTGATGTGATCTTCGGTGACCCTTTTACCTTTGAGAAAGGCATCGATCGGGAACTAGCTGGTCAAATGATGATGGCTAAGATTCAAGAGTTAGCTGACAATCCAGACCGTGATGTTGCAGTGCCTATACGTCCACATCGATTCGTCAAACCACCCGAGCGGTTGAACTAAACCTATCGTGTTACAAAAAAAGAGACCGGTACATTTTTTCAATGAACCGGTCTCTCTATCTAGGAATCTAGTTTCCTAACTATTCTGCACCCTCAACGTTTAGGAAGATAATCTGACCGCTGTCATCGATATCGATGCCAATCTTCCCGTCCAAAACACCATCAAGCAGTGTTTTGTCCAGTTGAAAGGCAGCAAGGCGGTCGGCTGTTCCCTGCTGACGTATTCGACGTTGTCGACCACTTACAGTCTTAAAGTGCTCAGCTTCTGCGTTTACGCCACGCGCCCATTGAATGATGTTGCGCAGCTCCGTTTGGGAGGCTCCACGCGCACCACGTGTTGCAAGCAATGCGCTCACGAGACGGCTGGACTGTGTTTCAGTGTCGATGGTTGTACGCCGACGACGTCGACGAATAGGGGCATCAACTACCGGTGTCGGTTCTGCAACCGGTTCGGCAACCAATTTGGTTGTTCTACGAGCCATTAATTCTCCAATTTCCAATCAAAGTGGATAATTCTTCTATGAATTTTCGCATGTGTGACAGTTCTGAACGCAGGAACCGCGTTACATCACCTATCATTCACACTTCAGCCATCTTAATGGCCGCGCAGACATATTACGATACTTGCAAATGAAATAAACTCTTCTACGAAAACTATTTACGAAATATGTACAAATATAGGTTTGAAACCGAAGAGTAATGACTTGTCACCATGTGATAATGTGGAAACTAGCGATTAATAAGCCGTTCTGTTAAGTGGTTATTAAGTAATGGTAATTGGCCACATCAGTGAACGTTGCGTGTTCAAGAGCAAAATGACCGACAGACTTAATCATGTGAGGACAGTACACATTCACAAAGTAAGCCAAAACGAGTGTTAACACTTCGGTGAATGCATATTCGGATGATAACTACATCATTCTGCACGTTAACGTTAGCGTGTGGTCACCGATGGTCGGAGCCTGTCCATGATGCGCTGCTCTATTCCTTCAAGGTGTAAATCCCCGGACATCAGGCGGCCAACCAGCTTAGTCCCAGCAGGATTCTTTACGCCTAGCTTGTAGGAAAGATACGGCGTCCGGTGGAAGAGTTTAGCCACACGATTCGCTGCATCAAACTCACCGCCGAACATCAATTTAATACTGTCGGCGTAGCTGGAAACAGTATCGGCTGCGATATGTCTGGCGGCCTGAGCACCACTGCGCACCGCATATTGAATTCCTTCTCCGAAGAGAGGTTGCACGAGGCCAGCGGCATCGCCGACGAGTAATACTCTGCATGTGCCATCCACAATTGGCTCGTTACCCGTCCAATAAGGGATTGGATGCGCCCAGATCTTGATGTCGGTTCCCAGTAAATCCGTTGATAATCCAGCAGAAGTGAGCTGCGTCTTCATCGCGTTCAGAAGGGTGATCCCGACTGTGTTCAGCCCCGCTGGAGTTGGTTTTTTTGGAGTCAGCATGCCGGCACCAACTGACAAAATACCAAGCTTAGGAAAGATCCAAGCATAGCCGTTTTTGACGGTTCCGTAGTCTAGATAACAGGCTGCCTTTTCAAGCTGAGGGTGCCACGGATTTTCTGGCGTAGCATTCTCGTACGGTATCTCCGCTTCACGTGCAATGCCCCAGCGTTTATTCAGGCGTAAACCGACGCGCGAGCCAACGACACCCTTGGCACCATCCGCGCCAACCACATAGCGACTCCGATGCACATTGCCATCATCCGTGGTCACATTGACACCAGTCGTATCTGCTTCGACCTGCATCACACGAGCACCCAGAATGACGGTTGCACCCTCTGACTCCGCACGGGTTTGCAGGTAATGGTCAAATTTCGGACGCATTACCATCCAAACCTCGGATGGCTTGTCATCTGCGGTAAGCATCGGTGCAAGGACAGGGTCTTTACCCTTCCAGGAATGGCGTAGGTGTGTAACGGTTGTTTCGAGAAAGCCATCGGGATTCAGACCACTCACATGGTTTTGAAGCGACACTGGGATTCCACCGCCGCACGGTTTGTAACGTGGGAATGTGGCATTTCTGTCGATAAGGAGGGTTTTCAAACCGCTTTCAGCACATTTCCATGCACATGTTGCACCCGCCGGCCCGGAACCAACTACGATTACATCCCAAACTGACATTCAGGCTATCTCCACATCTCGGTCACGTTTCAACAGACAAAGTATTCTTCTGTCCAGAGACTCGTTCATCCTACCCAATACAAAGAGCGATTTACCGCTCTAAACTGATTGCGAAGATCTTGAGCGATGCATCTTTAGGAAGGTCGATTCCGACAAGGTCAGCCGATGGGCGAACAGGAATAACCAAATGTTGCCATGCCAGGAGA
>CAIRTT010000313.1 GCA_903881535.1 uncultured Armatimonadota bacterium | reverse complement strand
GAAAACATCCGGCCATTCGTTGTACCAAGAGCCTCCGCGGAGGGCGCGGCGCGTGCCAGTCGAGGGGCCAAGCGGATCTACAAGGCTGTCTGCCGAGTACGGCCCATTCCAGTCATGGCACCATTCCCAGACATTTCCGATGAGGTCTCGAATTCCGTGCGCGTTGCTGTGAATCCGGTCTTTGCGCAGCGTGGATGCCGTTTTCTGTGCATCTTTCCAAGCATCCTTGGAGCACCAAAGCTTGCTGCTGTCAAAGGTTGGTCCCCACGGATAGTCATCGGATGCGCGCTTGCTTTGTGCCGCCGCCTCCCACTGAGCTTCGGTCGGGAGCATCAATGAAACACCGGATGTCAAGACCGCCCACGCGAGAAACCCCAGCTTCCCGGATGCATGAACCGCTGTTGTGATATCGCTGTACGAAATGTTGACAACCGGATGGTCATCCAGCCAGCCCCAAGCCGGCGCGGCGGGCAGCTCTGCATTGGTTGCCTTGCAGTATTCCTTCCAGAGGGCAACCGTCACCGGAGTCGCGCCAAGGCGGAACGGTGACAACGTAATGGCGTGCTGGGGGCGTTCACTGTCCGCGTGCGTGTCGTTACCCAATTGATAGGTACCACCAGGCACTTTACGGAGGCTTTTGCAGTAGCGGGCGAGGTTGGGATAACGGGTCATCCAATCGTCTTCCGGCATGAAGGCAAGCGGAACCGCAGCGGCAAGGGACAGCGAGAAAAGCTCTCGGCGCGAAATGTTGGATGGAAATTCCATAGGCTGAACCTACCTTGTTTTTACAGTGGTTGTCACAAGTGGTCAGGTGTTTCATCCTGAAGAAACCTAGTAGAATTGCGTGAATCATCACACTGGCCATCGGCGAGACTTCAAAATTAGGCAACAATGATGTTGAACAATGATGTTCATCCAAAGCCGGGGACTCCGTTTCGAGGAGCAAACTAATGATACAAATCCTAATCCGTGCCGAACGCATCACACATATCATCTCGCCTGGAATCTATGGAGCAAGCTATGCGCAAGATGGCGGTGCAGGCACCAAATGTACGATTGACCGCTGGGGAGGCAATAACGCAAGTCGTTACAATCCGCAGCAAAATGCCGATAACAAAGGGTCAGATTGGTACTTTCAGAGCATCCCGATGGGGACCGACACCCCCGGCGGCTTTACCCGTGACTTTGCAGCCACTGCCGCTGCCGCGGGTGCCGATGCGATGCTCACGGTTCCGATGCTCGGCTGGGTCGCAAAGCTCGGCGCTGGGCGCTTAAAAACCTGGTCTTTTTCCATTGCAAAGTATGGTGTGCAGCAAAGTAATGACTGGCAGTGGTGCCCGGATGCAGGTAACGGAACGCGCACTAATGGCCAAGCAATCATGGGAAATGATCCAAGCGATGCCAATATCCCGGCAACTCCGGCCAGCTTCGCGACTTGGATTGCATCCACAACAACCGACCGGCCAAATGTCAAATACTGGCTTTTAGACAATGAACCTGGGCTTTGGGCTTTCACGCACCGCGATGTGGTCCCAACCGCACCAACATCACAGGAGCTGTTCAACCGTTCACTGCAAACCGCTAAAGTGATCCGCGCCAATGCACCCAATGCCGCAATCTGTGGACCAGAAGAATGGGGTTGGAGTGGCTTTTTCTACAGCCCACGCGATTTCCAAATAGGGCAGATGCAGGGTTGGGGTAGCGCGATGCCAGACCGCGCCCGCTACGGTGGTCGTGATCCTCTTACGGTATACCTCCAGCAGTTCCGAAGCCAACACTTGACAAGTGGACGACGGATGTTGGACTACCTAACCCTCCATTACTACCCTCAGGGTGGTGAGTTTTCAAATGACATATCCGCTGCGATGTGCCTTCGGAGAAACCGCTCAACCCGTGCGCTTTGGGATATTGGGTACCGGGATGAGTCTTGGATAAACGACACGGTTCGCCTCATCCCCCGGATGAAGGACCTCATCAAGCGCAATTACCCTGGGACCAAAACGGGCATTACCGAGTATTGCTGGGGTGCAGATGGCCATATCAATGGCGCGACCACGCAGGCGGATATCTTAGGTATTTTCGGGCGTGAAGCCCTGGACCTCGCGTGCCGTTGGGTGGCTCCGTCCGAAGGATCCATCACGTGGAAGGCGATGCAGCTCTTTCGTAATGCCGGTGGGAGTGGGCTTGGCTTCGGGGATGGAAGTGTAGCGGCAATAGTCCCTAATCCGGATGACCTTTCGGCGTTTTCTGCCATCGACCGTGCAACGGGTCACTTGACAGTGATGGTCATCAACAAGACTGCCAGTGACAAACAGGTGCGCTTTGCTGTGTCTGGATTCCGGCCGGGGATTGTCCGGCGATGGACACTTCTAAGTGACAACACCATTCAGGATGAAATTCTTGGGCAGATGCCGAGTTTGTTGAAGAGCCCAGGGACAAGTGTGCAGCTGTATCGCATCGCACCACGTTTCTAGGTCCCGACTCCTCTAACCTTACTGAGTACACAGGGGGCAATTAAGCGGTATAGTTCCATCTGCGCATGAGCACTGAAGGCAATAGATTGCACACTTTGCCACGGCTTTTGGATGTTTCCATTAGTTTTCGACTCATCGTAATTGCCCTTCTCCTCCTGTTCCGGGGATGTGTCGTCCCCCCCTCCCCAAGCCTGCCAGTACGTAGCTGGGCCGAATCCCAGATTCACCGAATTTTTACACCGGTTCATGCGGACCTCCCAACCCAAGGTCGGCGTGGTGGCTCCCGTAAAAACCTGAAGGTGTTGATTCGCCGCCGTGTTCGCCGAATTGCACGTCACAGCACCGTAAACATTCGCGCTGTCGCTTTTCAACTTCTGCAGCTCGCGGTTATGTGGGACCCTTTCTCTAGGCCGCACCAGAGAGACACCTTTTGCACCAGCGGCACCAGCCCCTGAACGCAACCTCCAATTAGGTTAGCGTCAATGTTCATCCTGACCACTTGGTCATGGATGCAGCTCCGGATGTGTATGCCTGCGGTTGACAGTCGGCGAATGTAAATGCCGCTTTGCAATCCTGCTGCACAGGTTTATTAGAATGAATAAGAAATTGATGTCGTGGCTGATGGATGGCTACGTCATATCTGAAGGTTATTTTGAGTCCGAAAAGGATGTCAAGACCGAGCATCAGCACACCCACCCGTGGTGGCAGGTCATGTGTCTGACGGGTGTCGACTACTTCTCGACACTTGGCTATCAGCCGAGTATCGCGTTTATCGCCGCAGGCGCGCTCTCGCCCGTCGCTACGCTCGTCCTCATCCTCCTAACGCTCTTCGGCGCACTCCCGATTTACGCGCAAATCGCCAAGGAAAGCCCGCACGGTGAAGGCTCAATCAGCATGCTCAAAGGCCTGCTGTCCCGCTGGAATGCACGCCTCTTCGTTCTCGTGCTGCTCGGGTTTGTGGCGACAGACTTTGTCATCACGATCACCCTCTCAGCTGCAGATGCCGCCACGCACGTCCGGGAAAACCCGATGTTCCATGAACTCATGGAACACAATCCGGTTTCGTGGCAGATTGGCATCACGCTGGGGCTTATTTTGCTGCTGGGTGGCGTCTTCCTCAAAGGCTTCAAAGAAGCCATCGGGATCGCTGTTGTGCTTGTGATTGCCTACCTTGGGATGAACGCCGCGGTCATCGGCAAGGGTATCTCGATACTCGCAACCCACCCTGAGCTGTGGACAAACTGGGGAAATGCGCTTGAGCTAAAAACCAATGGGAACCACCTGGCATTGGTCGGACTCTCACTGCTGTACTTCCCGAAGCTTGCACTTGGCTTGTCGGGATTCGAGACGGGCGTTGCCGTGATGCCTCTTGTCATGGGTGACAAGGATGACACAGAGGAAGTCCCCACTGGCCGGGTGCGAAGTACTAAAAAGCTGTTGATTGGCGCTGCGCTCGTGATGAGTGTCTATCTCATCGCAAGTAGCCTTATCACAACCATGCTGATTCCAGCGGAAGCCTTCAAGCCACATCAACCTGCCAATGGCCGTGCACTTGCCTATCTTGCTTATGAGTTTTACGGCAAGGGATTTGGCACCTTTTACGACATCTCGACGATTGCAATTCTCTGGTTCGCCGGCGCAAGCGCGATGGCTGGTTTGCTGAACATCGTCCCTCGCTACCTCCCAGGCTACGGGATGGCACCTGAGTGGACACGCGCAACACGCCCACTCGTAATGGTCTTTATGGTCATCGCTATTGTGGTGACCGTTGTCTTCAAGGCAAATGTCGATGCCCAAGGCGGCGCGTACGCTACCGGCGTTCTGGTCCTCATGACAAGTGCGGCGGTTGCCGTGACCATTTCGATGTTCAGTCGGCATGGGCTTGCAAAAGCCATCCCGTATGGCGTCATCTCATTGGTCTTCCTTTACACTACAGTGGTCAATGTTGTGGAACGCCCAGATGGTGTCAAGATCGCATCTTTCTTTATCTTTGCGATTCTCGCGATTGCATTCGTGAGCCGGATGTGGCGTGTCACGGAGCTGCGCGTCAAAGATGTCATCCTGGATGAAAAAGCGCAGTGGATGATTGAGCAAATGGCGAAGACGGGTGAGATGCGGTTTATTGCGAACCACCCGGATGAAGGTGATGCACACGAGTACTCAGCAAGTGAACGCGAAGCCAGCTGGCTCCATCACTTCTCGCAGGAATCCCAATCCGCATTTGTTGAGGTCTATGTTGGTGACAGCTCTGAATTCCGCTCAACGTTGATGGTCGAAGGCCATGAAGTGGGTGGCTTCTGGGTGCTGCGCTGCAAGGGGATTGCCGTACCAAATGGCATCGCGGCCTTGATGATTAAAGTTGCGACCATCACGAATCGGCGCCCGCATGTGTACTTTCACTGGATTGAGTCAAGCCCATTGCTCTTTCTAGCGAAGTTCTTCCTGTCAGGGCAGGGAGACATTGCACCGCTGACGCACGAAATTTTACGTCGGGCGGTACAAGATTCGAATGAGAGGCCTGTTATCCACGTGGCGGGCTAGTTTCTCGTTGTTGTGAATTGCATTCATAAGACATCCCCACTTATCTAATTGGCCGGTGGGGATTGTCTTTTTTTGAATGACGCGCTTTGCAAAATGCAAGATGGCTTTCTTATAGAGGCCTGTTATCCACGTGGCGGGCTAGTTTCTCGTTGTTGTGAATTGCATTCATAAGACATCCCCACTTGTCTAATTGGCCGGTGGGGATTGTCTTTTTTTGAATGACGCGCTTTGCAGAATGCAAGATGGCTTTCTTATAGAGGCCTGTTATCCACGTGGCGGGCTAGTTTCTCGTTGTTGTGAATTGCATTCATAAGACATCCCCACTTATCTAATTGGCCGGTGGGGATGTTTTCATTTGGGTAAACGGCTGCGAAGCTACTATCCCTTAAACGGATACTCCGGATCGGCTGTGCGCTCAGCGGTGAATGCCCGCTTTGCTGCATCCACCAAGTCGGGCCGCTCCCGTGCAATGTCACGCTTCTCGGATTGATCCACCCGCGTGTCATACACTTCCACCGCACCTTGCTTTGCTGCATTGACATCGTATTGGATGGCCTTCCAGCGACCATCCAGGAGGACGCCGCGCCGACCACCCATCTCGTGAAACTCCCAATAGAGGACACCATGTGTGGTCTGTCTTCCGTACCG
Organism: uncultured Armatimonadota bacterium; assembly: GCA_903881535.1. Taxonomy (GTDB): domain Bacteria; phylum Armatimonadota; class Armatimonadia; order Armatimonadales; family Armatimonadaceae; genus CAIRTT01. The sequence continues at coordinate 2,421 of CAIRTT010000313.1, read as the reverse complement.
CTTGTGGAGCGTCGGCGCGTAGCTGATGCCATCAAGCCCCGCGGGTGCCTTCGCACCGGCAAGCTCGCAAACCGTCGGGAGGAAGTCCCAAAAGGCGGTCGGGAGCTCTGTCTTGCTTCCTTCTGGAATCACCCCCGGCCACCAAGCCAGCTGGGCCGTGCGTATTCCTCCATCATAAATGTCACGCTTACCGCCGCGTAGCTCGCCACTCGACTGGAACCACTTTCGGAGGTAGCCCCCCTCCTGCATCGCGCCATTGTCACTCGCAAACAGCACGAGCGTGTTTTTCGCGAGTCCCGCATCACGAACCGTCGCCAAAACCTCCCCAACCATATGGTCGAGGTAGGTGACCATCGCGGCGTAGGTTGCCTTCGGCTCCGCCGTCTTCCGATACGCACCCGCTCCCGCCTGCTCTTCGGTGAACTTGCCGCGGTACAGATTGATGAACTGCTCGGGGGCAGCGAGATCCGCATGCGGGATGGTGGGTGCGATATGCAAGAAGAACGGCTTTGCTGCATTTTCACGAATAAAGCGCAACGACTCTTTGAGGAAAACTGTGTTGTCGTAGGTTGCGCCATCTTTACCCTGGTTTCCGGGCATCGGGAGCGGCTTGCCGTTTTTGTACATCGTCGTAGGGTAGTGCCGATGCGCGGCGGCATGGCTGACAAACCCGACAAAGTGGTCAAAGCCTTTGCGGTTTGGATGGCCACCATCATCGATGTTGCCCGAGAGGCCGCTCTTACCGATGAGACCCGTCGTGTACCCGGCGGCCTTGAGGACATCTCCAATGCAAATGTCATCCGGGGATTCGCGTAGCTGGTAGACACCATTCCCACGGATGCGGGTGTGGCCGGTGTGTTTTCCGGTGAGGAGTGTGCAGCGACTCGGGGCACAGACGGGCGCACCAGTGTAGGCCCGTGTGAACTGGATGCCATCGCGCGCCATCGCATCCAGGTTTGGTGTACGAATGTCACGCTGTCCTGTGTAGCCGGTGTCTCCATAGCCAAGGTCATCCGCGAGGATAAAAATGATGTTCGGTTTGTCGAAAGTTGCACGCATTTAAACAGGGATTCTATCTGGATGCTGCACGTCGCAGGGGTACCATCGATAACTGGAAGGGTCATATGTCTGACCTGTAGATTGTTCTTGATGTCAATACCTACCACTGCTAATACATCCACAATGTCGCTTCGTAAGGGGCTTTCGACTCGCCGTCAGTTTCTCCAATCCACGCTGTCGGTTTCGCTGGCGGCGACGCTTGCGGGCTGCGGGGGTGGGAAAGCGCCAACATCGAGGCTGACTCTAGAAACCTATGTGACCCGCCTGCGGTCCATCCCCGCCGGGACATTTCAGATGGGTGGCGACTCCCTGTCCTATCTTGCGATACCGGTGCATCCGGTGATGCTGAGTGCCTTTCGACTGGGTGAGACGCCGGTAACCGTCGGGATGTGGCGGGATTACTGTGATGCAAGCGGTAAGCAAATGCCAGCTGCGCCGACGTGGGGCTGGCAGGATGACCATCCGATGGTCGGGCCGAGCTGGGTTGAAATCGCTGGCGATGATGGTACGGGTGGCTTTTGCGCGTGGGCATCCGCTCGCACTGGGATTGCTTTACGGTTACCAACCGAAGCGCAATGGGAATATGCCGCACGCGGTGCGGGTCCGGGCAAGCTGTATCCGTGGGGAGACACCTTTGATGTCGAGGCGCTGTGGTGTTCCCGGTTGGAAGGCTGGGATGCTGGCGGTACGGCAGCAGTGACACGCACTCAGCGTAATTTTGCGACGGCGCAGGGTGTCAAGGATTTAGTGGGCAATACGTGGGAATGGTGCTCTGACTGGGAGAGCTTTTTTACCGAAGATCCGGTCAGTGATCCTGTTGGACCAGCGACAGGTCAGTACAAGCAAGTGCGCGGGGGATGCTTTGCAGACAATTTTGAGCGTTGGTTTCAGGTGCATACACGCCACGTGATGCCGCCTACTTACAACAGCCAGACGATTGGCTTTCGGTTGGCGGCACCTGCGAGTTAGAGTGCTTTCGATTATTCGGTGATGTTGAGAAGGTAGGAAGCGGTCTGATTCGCAAGGGCGCCGCGCTGTGATGCACTCAAGTGGACATAGCCGCGGATGATGCCTCGGCAGGTCTCTGACTGGCAACCGCATGTGAATGGTTCGGACATATCGACCTCGGTGGTTTCATAGTCAAAGGTGATGTCATCCCCAGGTTGGATGTTGCGTAGCGCGATATAGGAAAGCCCGCGGATCACAACATTTGGGTTACAGGAGTGGTTTGTGTACATCCAAGGGGTTTCACAGGTATCCGGGCTGCCTTGAAGCTCATCGAATGGATGCAAGTGCTCATTCAAAGAGATCTGGATTGAGTAGCGGTCTTTGGTGGATTTTGGGATGCCTGTGAGGTCCAAG